>NZ_OAOP01000009.1 GCF_900207585.1 Bacillus oleivorans
GTAAGATCCCTTGAAGATGACAAGGTAGATAGGTCTGAGGTGGAAGCACGGTGACGTGTGGAGCTGACAGATACTAATCGATCGAGGACTTAACCAAAATCGAAAAGCGGAAGAAGCCCGCTTAAATCCGAGGATGGTGGAGCTTCTGACGGAGAAGTCCGTTCTTAGACTTCGACAGAAGAAGCGAAGCAGCCGAAGGATTTGGCTTCTGCAGCTAGACAAAACAAACATGGTGAATCGGTCCTTACAGATTCATTCTTTAGTCGTTATCTAGTTTTGAGAGAACAAAGTTCTCTAAAAAAAAGTCTGGTAATGATGGCGAGAAGGTCACACCCGTTCCCATCCCGAACACGGAAGTTAAGCTTCTCAGCGCCAATGGTAGTTGGGGGCTCTCCCCCTGCGAGAGTAGGACGTTGCCAGGCTTAACCTATAGTTTTTGTTAGCTAGGAAGAGCAATTTGTACTATTATTATTCCGCAGTAGCTCAGTGGTAGAGCATTCGGCTGTTAACCGAACGGTCGTAGGTTCGAATCCTACCTGCGGAGCCATGCTTCCATAGCTCAGCAGGTAGAGCACTTCCATGGTAAGGAAGAGGTCACCGGTTCGAGCCCGGTTGGAAGCTTTCCTATTTTTAGAGCCATGGCCCGTTGGTCAAGCGGTTAAGACACCGCCCTTTCACGGCGGTAACACGGGTTCGAATCCCGTACGGGTCACCACTTTTTATTTTTTCCAGATGTCAGAAAATCAATAGATTTTTTGACCGCTCACATAGCAATACCTTTACATTGGAGGATTAGCTCAGCTGGGAGAGCACCTGCCTTACAAGCAGGGGGTCGGCGGTTCGATCCCGTCATCCTCCATCATTAATAGATTGCAGGATAATAAGGACGCCGACTTAGCTCAATTTGCAGAAAACGAATCGTAATCAGCAGGTAGAGGGTTCAAGTCCTGCAGTCGGCATTTGCCTTTTAATATGGAGGGGTAGCGAAGTGGCTAAACGCGGCGGACTGTAAATCCGCTCCCTCTGGGTTCGGCGGTTCGAATCCGTCCCCCTCCACCATTCATTTTAACTTGCCTACATATTTCTTAAATATAGGTACATACTAGAATTTGTATTAGCAATGGGCTATAGCCAAGCGGTAAGGCAACGGACTTTGACTCCGTCATTCGTAGGTTCGAATCCTGCTAGCCCAGCCAAGAGCCATTAGCTCAGTCGGTAGAGCATCTGACTTTTAATCAGAGGGTCGAAGGTTCGAGTCCTTCATGGCTCATTCATGATCTTGATACGTTTGTATCAAGGTCCTTTTTATATTACAAGGGGCCTTAGCTCAGCTGGGAGAGCGCCTGCTTTGCACGCAGGAGGTCAGCGGTTCGATCCCGCTAGGCTCCACCAATACATAAAAATCTGTCATTAGCCTTGTACTTTTGAGTACAAGATTTTTTTTGCAAAAAATTCTCCTTTGAACCGAAATAAACGTATATATATACAAAATTTTGTCGAGTTGAGCCACCTCTAAGAAAGCGAATACAATAGAGATATAAGGGTGGAGGAGGTTCTAGGATATGAACAAGAAAATTGCCATTATCGGGGTACCAATGGACATGGGACAGCAGCGGCGCGGCGTAGATATGGGTCCAAGTGCGATCCGCTATGCTGGGGTTGTAGAAAGGTTAGAAGAGTTAGGGTATGAAATAGAGGATGTTGGGGATCTGGAGATCGGAAAAAGAGAGAAGACGATAATCGAAAGGTCCAATTTACGAAACCTAAAAGCTGTACTTGAAGCTAATGAGCTATTACATGAAAGAGTATCTGACGTAATGAAAAAGGGTATGTTCCCCCTTGTATTAGGCGGTGACCACAGTATAGCGATGGGTACTTTAGCTGGGGTTGCGGAACATTTTCAAAACTTAGGAGTCATTTGGTATGACGCGCACGGTGATTTGAATACAGAAGAAACCTCACCGTCCGGGAATATACATGGTATGCCTTTAGCGGTTAGCTTAGGAATGGGTCACCCCTCTTTAACGAATATCGGCGGCTATTCTCCAAAATTGAAACCAGAAAATGTGGTTATTATCGGAGCAAGGGCACTGGATGAAGGGGAAAAAGAATTAATAAAAAAAGTCGGTATTAAGACGTACACGATGCATGAGGTAGACCGTTTAGGGATGACAACGGTCATGGAAGAGACGATTGCCTATCTAAAAGAACGGACAGATGGAGTTCACTTGTCATTGGATCTCGATGGACTGGATCCTGATCATGCGCCTGGTGTTGGAACACCAGTAGCAGGCGGATTGACATACAGAGAGAGTCACTTAGCCATGGAAATGCTGGCTGAATCAGGAATTATTACGTCAGCTGAATTTGTGGAAGTGAATCCTATTTTAGATGAAAAAAATAGAACGGCACAGGTAGCTGTTGCTTTAATGGGTTCATTATTTGGGGAAAAACTGCTTTAAATAAAAATTTAAGCTAGGGATAAAAATTTTAATCCAATTTTTATCCCTTATTTATGCTATAAGAAATTTATAAAACTTCCTGATTTACTTATAAAATGGTGAAGACCTTATTCTTTAAGTCAAATATGGTTTCTATAGGTCAAAATGTAGTCCTATCGGTCAAAATCAGTTTCTATGAGTCAAATCAGGGTGTTTACGGGTCAGATTCTATCGGTCAAACCCGAGGTTCTATCAGAAAATTCAGTTTCTGCGAGTTAAACTGTCAACTATACTTCGATCGTTCGAAGGCTTGTTCTAACATCGTTTTGCCCTCTAAAAATGGTTAATGGGCAAGAGGTCCTAATTAGACTACTCTAAATTCAAGATAAATGTCATAAAAAATTTACGAAAAAATGTAAAAATCAGTCAAATTTTTGGTACGATAGAAGGGAGTTTTTTCTTTAAAAATTTTTGAAACTATTGAACGGCCATATACGTATTAAATAAAAGCCGCATGAGCGGAGGTAGCAATTACATGGAAGTACTAGTCAAACAACGAATAAAACAAGTTCTTAAAGGCGATCAAAATGCTTATGGAGAGATTGTAGAACTTTACAAAGATAAAGTATTTCAGCTTTGTTATCGGATCTTGGGCAACCGGCATGAAGCTGAGGATATCGCACAAGAGGCTTTTATTCGAGCATATGTTAATATTCGAAAGTTTAATCCAACCAGGAAATTTTCAACCTGGCTTTACCGGATTGCTACAAATTTATGCATTGACCGAATTCGGAAAAAGAAGCCTGACTACTATTTGGATGCAGAGGTACCGGGGACTGAAGGTCTCACCATGTACTCTCAGGTTGCGATTGATACCAGGATGCCTGAAGAAGAGGTTGAAAGCTTGGAGCTGCAGGAAGCGATTCAAAGCGAAATTCTAAAATTACCAGAGAAATACCGATCGGTGATTGTGCTAAAGTATATTGAAGAACTGCCGCTGCAAGAGATTAGTGATATTTTGGAGATCCCATTAGGAACGGTGAAAACGAGAATTCACCGCGGACGTGAGGCACTCCGGAAACAATTGCGGAATGTTTAACAGGTGATTGGAGGGTGAGTAAATTGGGAAAGTGCCCAGAAAAGTTCGTCGAATACATGCACGAATATCTCGATGATGAACTATCTAGTGCTCATGAGGCTGAATTAAGACAACACTTACAAACTTGTGAAGAGTGCCAGAAGCACTTTCATGAATTGAAGAAAACAATAGCCCTAGTCCAAAGCACTGCACATATACAGGCTCCAAGTGGATTTACGGCAAATGTAATGAGCCGCCTGCCGAAAGAAAATAAAATGATTGGAATTCAGCGCTGGTTCCGAGCGCATCCGCTCTTAACAGCAGCATCTCTATTTATTTTATTAATGATGGGGAGTTTGGCATCCTCATTTAAGGGAAATGATGATTTCTCCGTAACGAACCATTCAAATATAGTGGTCAATAATAATACAGTGATCGTTCCTGAAGGCGAGACTGTAAAAGGTGATATTGTTGTAAGAAATGGTGAGATTCGAATCGAAGGGAAAGTCGAAGGAAATGTTACCGTGATAAACGGGCAACAATATTTAGCTTCAGCCGGGCAAGTAACGGGTCAAATTAAAGAAATTAATGAAGCTTTTTCGTGGATTTGGTTTCAAATAAAAAATACCTTTTTCAATGTCGTTGAAGCATTTTAACGGAAGTCGCTCTATTGTTGGGCGGCTTTTTTAAATACATAAAAGGCATTATGACTTTTTAGCTCACGTAAGCTTGGATATGATTGGATTCTTTGATTCGAAAGAGGTATGATATAATAGGAAAATAGCTTTTAATAAATAAAAAGTATCTTGTTAATATGTAAGATAAAAATAAACAAATTTTTGTAAGCTGCATTTGTTAACTTGGAGGAAAACATATGCCATTTGCAGATTACTTTGCAGAATTTACACTTATTGATTATTTAACGAATTTTATAGATGTATTGTTAGTCTGGTACGTCATCTATAAATTGATTACAGTCATTCGCGGGACCAAAGCTGTGCAGCTGTTAAAAGGGATCTTTGTGATTGTAATTGTTCAAAGCTTTAGCCGTTTATTTGGATTTACGACATTAAGCTGGATGATGGAACAAGCGCTTACGTGGGGGTTCTTAGCGGTTATCATTATTTTTCAGCCAGAGCTGCGCCGTGCCTTGGAACAGCTGGGAAGAGGAAGGCTCTTCTCGAAAAGCAATATCCAAGAGGAAGAGGAACAAATGCAAGTGGTTGAAAGTATTGCGAAAGCCGTCGGATACATGGCGAAAAGAAGGATTGGCGCTCTTATTGCTGTCGAAAGAGAAACTGGTTTGAGTGATTACATCGAAACCGGGATATCCTTAGAATCTCATGTAACTTCCGAGCTATTGATCAATATTTTTATCCCAAATACACCACTCCATGATGGAGCCGTTGTGATTCAAAAGAACCGGGTCGCAGCTGCAGCCTGTTACTTGCCATTATCAGAAAGCCCGTACATATCGAAAGAATTAGGAACGAGACATAGGGCAGCTCTTGGTATAAGTGAGGTAACAGATAGTATAACGGTGGTCGTCTCAGAGGAAACAGGCAGTGTGTCAATTACGAAGAATGGGGAATTGCATAGGGATTTGAACATGGATGGATTCAAAGAATTGCTGACTAATGAATTAATGCAATCCACTAAGGTAAAACAACCTTCCTCTTCAAAGTGGAGCTTTAGGGGGAGAGATAATGGATAAGTTTATGGAAAGTCCGTGGTTTCTAAGAATCGTTGCCTTTTTGTTAGCCCTGTTACTCTATACATCTGTCAATTTCCAGCAAGACGACACCGTGCAAGATTCCAACGGAGCAGGCAATAATAGTGAGACATTAGAAGTCCCTGTTAATCTTTATTATGACACAGATAATCTAGTGGTAACTGGTGCCCCAGAGACGGTGGCGGTCAACATACAGGGACCGAGGACCATTGTCCAATCCGCGATCCGGCTTAAAGATTTTGAAGTATATATTGACTTAACAAACGCGGAAATTGGTCAGCAGGAGGTCCAAATTCAAATCAGAAATTTATCTGACAAGCTGACTGCGACCATAGATCCGACCTATGTTACTGTTTCTGTTCAGGAAAAAGTGACAAGGGAATTTACAGTAGAGCCAGAGTTTAATGCTGATTTACTGGAAGAAGGCTTTATTGCTGGACAACCTACTGTAGATCCTAAGACTGTACAAATTACCGGGGCCAAAGACATTGTCGAACAGATTTCATATGTAAAGGCAACAATTGATACAAATGGAACGCTCGATAATACAGTGACAAGAGAAGCAAGAGTTCAAGTATTAGACCGATTCTTGAACAAATTAGATGTCATTGTTGAACCAGAAATAGTCGATGTTACTATTCCGGTTAGGCCGATCGAAAAAACAGTACCGATCGTCATTAAACGAGAGGGTGTTTTACCTGAGGGGATTACTGTAGAGTCAATGACCCTATCAGAAGAATCAACGACCATTAGAGCAGTAAGTCAGGAGATACTGGATCAAATTAATGATATCGAGATTCCAGTAAACATGGCAGAATTAACGGGTTCTCGAGAAATAACAATTCCGCTAGAGCTTCCTGAAGGAGTTCTTTTAATGGAACCGAATGAAGTCACATTGACGATTACACTTACAAAAGAGGTCACGTTTACCGAAATCCCAATTGAAGTTGAAGGATTAGGAGAAAACGAGGAGATTGAGTTTGTGAATCCAGAAACTGGTTCAATCAATATATCCTTAATAGGAAGCCCAGAAGTAATAAATTCAATTGAGGCAGATGCTCTTCAAGTATTGATAGATGTATCTACATTAGAGGCAGGGGAACATGAAGTGGCATTATCTTTTACCCCGCCCGAAAATGTAGACTGGGAAATTTCAGAATCAACAGTTCAAATTCTCATTCAGGAACCGGCAGAAGGCTAGTTGAAAATGAAATAAAGGAGCGAAAGATACATGGGTAAATATTTTGGAACGGATGGAGTACGAGGGGTTGCAAACTCAGAGCTGACACCTGAACTTGCTTTTAAACTAGGAAGATTTGGCGGTTATGTTTTAACAAAAGAAACAGAACGTCCGAAAGTTTTAATTGGAAGAGATACGAGAATATCTGGACATATGCTTGAAAGTGCACTTGTTGCAGGTCTTTTATCCATTGGAGCTGAAGTGATGCGCTTAGGCGTCATTTCAACTCCTGGGGTTGCTTATTTAACGAAATTTCTAGGAGCTCATGCAGGTGTTATGATCTCTGCATCTCATAATCCGGTTGCTGACAATGGCATTAAATTTTTTGGCCCGGATGGTTTTAAATTATCTGATGAACAAGAGAATGAGATTGAGGAATTATTAGATCTAGAAGAGGACACCTTGCCTAGACCAACAGGTGCTAATCTAGGTCAGTTAAATGACTATCTAGAAGGTGGTCAAAAGTATTTACAATACTTAAAAACGACAGTGGATGAAGACTTTACAGGCATACATATCGCGCTTGATTGTGCTCATGGGGCTACTTCTTCACTTGCTGCCCATCTTTTTGCTGATCTGGAAGCGGATCTCTCAACAATGGGGGCCTCTCCAAATGGATTAAACATTAATGAAGGGGTCGGTTCGACTCACCCTGAGGCCTTAGCGCAGTTTGTATTAGAGAAAAAAGCCGATATTGGTCTTTCCTTTGATGGGGACGGTGACCGTCTGATTGCCATTGACGAAAGTGGGAACATTGTTGATGGCGACCAAATCATGTATATTTGTGCGAAGTATTTTAAAGAAGACGGACGCTTGCGTCATAATACAGTTGTCTCAACAGTCATGAGTAATCTAGGCTTTTATAAAGGGCTGGAGCAACATGGAATCGAAAGTGTTCAAACCGCGGTTGGCGATAGATATGTAGTAGAGGAAATGAAAAAGAATGGCTACAATTTAGGCGGTGAACAGTCTGGCCATATAATCTTCCTGGATTATAATACGACTGGTGATGGTCTATTAACCGGTGTTCAGCTTGTTAATATTCTAAAAATTACAGGTAAGCCACTTTCGGAACTTGCAGCTGAAATGAAGAAGTATCCGCAAAAATTAGTGAATGTACGTGTGACTGATAAAGAACACGTGAAAGACAATGAAAAAGTCAAAGCAACCATTGAAGCGGTTGAGGCAGAGATGAATGGAAATGGCCGTGTGCTAGTTCGTCCATCAGGCACGGAACCGTTAGTGCGTGTAATGGTTGAAGCGCCAACGGAGGAACAATGCACAGAATATGTAGAGCGGATTGCGGCAGTCGTTAAAGAAGAAATGGGTCTCGCCGAATAAATTCCGAAACTAAATATGCAGAGGTGGAACCCCCGATTCCACTCCTGCATATTTTTGTATATACCCCTAAAAAAGTGGGGTGGCAAAATTTCCCCTTATCACAGCAGCAAGCTTTTAGTTGACGCTGTAGAGCAGGTATTGTAATATCAATACATGTGTTTTGTTTTGCCAAAAGCGGGGTATACAAAACATATTCTATGAAAAAGGAGGATAGGGGAAAAACTTACTATAAGCGCCAGAACTAAACAAGTTTGTTTAGTTGACGAGGAGAAGGACGATCGAAGCTTTCGGCGGATGCCTTCCAGTTGTTCTGCACAGCTGAGACTCGATTCTTAAAACAGAAGGGTGACTTTCTGCACAAAGGGATAGAGATGCAGACCGCTTCATAAACGATTGCTATCTAGTAAAAACTAGGTATCATACCGTCAAAACTAACTAGAGATAAGGGGGCAATTGGATTGCCCCGACAAATGAGGCTTCCTTTTGCCCCCAAAATAGGAGGCAATTGAAGTATGTGTGGAATTGTTGGATATATCGGAAATACGGATGCAAAAGAGATTCTTTTAAGAGGTCTAGAAAAGCTGGAATACAGAGGTTATGATTCTGCAGGAATCGCTGTACAAACAGAAACTGGCGTGCAAGTTTTCAAAGAAAAAGGCCGGATTGCCGATCTTCGCGAGATTGTAGACCCTGCTGTTGAAACTTTTACAGGAATTGGCCACACCCGCTGGGCAACCCACGGTGAACCAAGCCGGGAAAATGCACACCCTCATCAAAGTACAACAGAACGATTCACGCTTGTTCATAATGGAGTGATCGAGAATTATCTCCAGCTTAAGCGCGAGTATCTGGCAGATGTAACATTTAACAGTGAAACAGACACAGAAGTCATCGTTCAGCTTGTTGAAAAATTCGTGAACGAGGGGCTTGAAGTGAATGAAGCGTTCCGCAATACGCTATCGCTGTTACATGGATCTTATGCCCTCGCCCTGTTAGACCGTGAGAATCCAGACACGATTTATGTAGCAAAAAATAAGAGCCCCTTATTGGTTGGCCTTGGTGATGTCTTTAACGTTGTGGCTAGTGATGCGATGGCGATGCTTCAAGTAACCGACCGTTATGTCGAGCTTATGGATAAAGAAATGGTTACAGTAACAAAAGATTCTGTTACGCTTCAAAAGCTTAACGGAGAAGTGGTGGAGCGAGCTCCATTTATTGCTGAATTAGATGCAAGCGATATTGAAAAAGGTACTTACCCTCACTATATGCTCAAGGAAATCGACGAGCAGCCTGCTGTGATTCGTAAAATTATTCAAGCCTATCAAAACGAAGCAGGCGAGCTTAGCATCGATCCTGAAATCGTTGAGGCTGTAAATCATACCGACCGGATTTACATTGTTGCGGCCGGAACAAGCTACCATGCCGGATTAGTCGGAAAAGAGTTCATCGAAAAAATGGCGAAAATTCCGGTAGAGGTTCATGTTGCGAGTGAATTTGCTTACAATATGCCATTACTGTCTGAAAAACCTTTATTTGTGTTCATTTCACAAAGCGGGGAGACAGCCGACAGCCGTGCTTGCTTAGTTCATGTAAAAGAACTAGGGTACCCGGCCTTAACGATTACAAATGTTCCAGGCTCAACGCTATCCCGGGAAGCTGACTATACATTACTATTACATGCGGGTCCTGAGATTGCAGTAGCATCTACAAAAGCTTACACAGCCCAGTTGGCTGTACTCGCGATTTTAGCCCATGTTGCAGGGAAAGCAAAAGGTCTTGGATTCGAAGCCGATCTTGTTCAAGAGCTAGGTATTGTTGCGAATGCGATTCAAGTGCTGGTTGATACGAAAGTTGAAATCGAGTATATTGCTCGCGAGTATCTATCTGTTACAAGAAACGCTTTCTTCATCGGCCGTGCGCTTGACTATTATGTAGGACTTGAGGGAGCGCTTAAGCTCAAAGAAATCTCCTATATTCAAGCTGAAGGCTTTGCCGGTGGGGAATTAAAACACGGAACGATTGCTTTGATCGAAGAAGGAACACCAGTCATTGCACTTGCAACACAACCAAGCGTCAACCTAAGCATTCGCGGAAATGTCAAAGAGGTGGTAGCTCGCGGAGCCTACCCTTGCGTCATCTCCATGAACGGCTTAGAAGAGGAAGACGACCGCTTCGTTCTTCCTGAAGTCAACGAAATGTTAACACCCCTTATCTCAGTCGTGCCGTTACAGCTACTAGCCTATTATGCAGCGCTTCACAGAGACTGTGACGTGGATAAACCACGGAATTTGGCGAAGAGTGTGACGGTGGAGTAGTTATTAAAAAATTTGCAATCCTGTTGTTTATCGACAACTTAGTGGTGCCCTAAACAACTCAAGAGTACCCTGAACAACCTAGTAGTGCCCTTAACAACTTAAGGGTACCCTAATTGTTCTCATGGAATTCTAAATATGTTTCCGTCTTAAGGTGAAAAAACACAGATGATAAAAGGAGCTTGGATTTCAAGCTCCTTTTAACATACCTATCCTCTTCTTAAACTAAAGCCCCCGTACGTTCATAAGGAATTCTAAAAAGGGCTATAACCACTATTATAATTATGGACTTTTTCCACTTAATATGACCACTATAGGTAGTCAGAAATCCACCGTTTATTATGCTTTCAAAAGATTTAATATCATCGTGATAATAGAAATAAGTGTAGATTTGAAATAAAGTAACGATGTTTATAAAAAAGATGTGAAGTTTAAAATAAAGTAGCGACGTTTATAAAAAAGTTTGATTAAAAATCCTGTGTTGATATGCAGGATTTTTTCTTGTTCCACAAACGGGCTATATTGTGGAAAAAGTAATTTTTTTGTAAAATTAGTAAAGAAAGAATATTTACTTATTTCTTTATTTAATACTTGGAAAGTTGGGTAACTATGAAATATATTGGCTTCATAATAGAAAACTATAGAGCTATAGAACGAATAGAGGTTAAAATTTCGGACCCATTAATTCCTATAATAGGGATCAATGAATCAGGAAAAACATCTGTACTTAAGGGGATCTTATCTTTTGACAAGTTGAAAGATAATTACAATAAGGGTGAGCACTTAAACTTTAAAAATAAATATTCGTATAAAGAAAAACAGTGTAATATAACTGCTCGTGTTCTTATTGAAACTGAAGAAGAAGTAGAAAAACTAGCAAAAAAAATGAAACTCAAAGTTGGAGACCCCCTAGTGGAAACTCTATTTGATTATGTTAAGAATAAAAGATTAATTAATATTTCAAGGTCATTAAATCTGATGGAATATAATCTAATAGATTTTCCTATAGAAGAGGAAAGAAACAAAGAGATGGCCGATAAACTATTTGATCTTTTACCAATTATTTTATATTTCGATGATTTTAGTGATAGAGTACCTGAAACTATTGACTTGCCACCAAATTACATAGAAAAAGGTATAAGGTCAGGTAACAGTGTTCAAGCAGAATGGCGAAGCCTTATTGAAGAGATATTTTATAGATCGACAGACGGCGAATATACAATAAAGGATTTCCTAGAAATAGAAGACCCTGATGATAAAGCTGCACTGTTAAGTGATGTTAGTGATCAACTAAATGCAGATATTATAGATGAATGGAAAAAATTAAAACTAAAGGGTAGCAGCGCACTTGCAAATGATGAAGATGATTTAGAATTAAAAATAATTTATACTCCTCCAACTGAGGAATACAACAAATATAGCTTTGAATTTAAGGTAGTAGATAAAACACTGAATCAGAGAAAACGGCAATTTAATGTAACTGAGCGTAGTAAAGGTTTTCAATGGTATTTTAATTTTATAATTAAATTAAAATTTAATGCAAAATATAAAGATAATCCTTCTAACGCAATATATTTATTAGATGAACCAGGATCATACCTTCATTCTTCTGCACAAGAAGAATTATTAAGTGAGTTAAAAGTGATTTCTGAAAATAATACACTTCTATATTGTACACATTCACAGTATCTACTTGATCCAGAGAAGATAAATATATCCACTATAAAAATTGCAATAAAGCAAGAGGGAAATATTGTTTTAAAACCATTTAATTCATATGGAAAAAACTATAATCAAGGTGCATTAACTCCGTTAATGGATGCATTGCATTTAAAGACGGGATTGGAATCTATAAATACAAAAAATGTAATTATTACTGAAGGGATAACGGATTATTATTTTCTTAAACTTCTTACTGAATATAGAGAAGAGTTCCAAAAACATGATATTCAGCTAATTCCAGGTGCTGGTGCACAAAATTTGAGAGAACTTATATCATTGTCAATTGCATGGTCATCAAAATATCTAGTTTTACTGGATAATGATGATGCAGGAAGGAATGCTTATAATACTTATATATCTTATTTTGGAGAAGGTGAAAGTGACAATTTATACTTGTATAATGATCGCGAGGAAACTTTTGTGCTAGAAGATTTTATTTTAGATGAGGATGAAAAAAATATTTTAGAATTGACAAATTCAGATAATTTAAAATCAGCGTTTATTTCCCTTTATTTCTTAGAAGATAAAAATTTGAGGAGAAGAATAATTAAGAAATTGGATAGTAGCAATTTGGTATTTTTGAGTAGCATTATTGACAATCATTTTAAAGTTGAAAATGATCAAACTTTTTTATAAAAATCGTCCTCGTGAAATATTTAAAGAGCCTGTTTTGATCAATCATTTTTAAAAAGCAGGCTCTTTTATATTTGGAAAATCAACATAATAAGACGTGTTTTTGATCAAACTTTTTTATAACCCAACAATAAGAAGGTAAGTTTATGATCTGTCCCCTACTTTATTCCAGCAAAAAACAAACCTTCTACCTGATACTTCAACAAAAAGAAAGAAGGCTATATAATTAGCCTTCTAAGCAAATGACATCCTATAGTTCAAAAACATTTGTATGGATAGATTTATGATTTTCCCTGAACTCGGTGGGCGTGATTTTTTATTTACCACTCAAATTTTCCGGAACACACACAACTTGTGTCTTTCCCGTATTTCATCATCTGATATCCCCTCTCTATTGAGCAGGGCCAACCAAACTGGCCGTCTTGCGATCATAGGTCACATTGGTAATAGAGCCATCCTGAATACGACGCACCGCTTCGTCAATCACGTGCAGCGGGACGAGGAACCATTCCTTTGGCCGAACAGGGCGGCCAAAGCGGTCATGGATGGTGAGGTCGAGCTGAGCAGGTGCAAAGATGCGTTGGAATATACCTTCCAGCTTCATGCGGTTGATACCGGCCAGTTTGTAGCTGGCGACAACTTCGACATCCGCTAGCAGGTAGGTGGCATCGTGCGCCGCATTGGCGATGCGGGTTTCAATCTTGCCACCTGTAACGCCGATTTTGTGAATCAGTTCGCGGTGCTCCGAAACGAAGGGATGATTGGACAGGCTGCGCAGGACATAGATAGTACCACTTTCGATATCGTCTTCGTCCCAGGTTGAGCTGAACAATGGCCCGGCATCAGGCTCGGTCAATCGGCGCCCAGCCTCGTCTTTGTACAGCGCGCGCTGCAAAGACCTGAGAAGGAGATTACTTTCAGTGCCATTAGAGTAGATGACTCTAAGTCGAGCATCAGGTTGGCCATTCGGTGCTTTAAATTCATCCCCCTTTTCAGCCACGTAGACAAGTTGGCCGCCCAAAATAAAGAAGTTACCCGGATTGACGCTCGCGTCCTTACCAAATGGCCGCGTTTGTCGAACGCCAGAATTAAGTTCGCTCTCAGCCTGCTCAAACAACGGCCGGAAGCGACTGAAGTCCTCACACTTCTCTCGTTTGGCAATTTCCTCGGCCGCACGTATTTCGGCTCGCGAGCGGACATGGCGAAGTTCTGTAATGCCGGAAGGGTCAGCCGCGCCTTCGAGTTCGGCGAGCAAATCATCGTCATCTATCAATTCCACTGGGTCAAGCGACTCATTCTCGGCACCATTCAGTAGCCCTTGGTAATCGAGTGACGCTAGAAGAACCCGGCATTCCTCCTGCTCACGTAGTCGATCGAGTCGTACGGCGTACAATCTCTCAATGACGTCATTAACTTCACCATGCTGTGGAGCACGGCCATACTGCTCAACAAACCGCTGGATTTCCTCAAACCCCCCGATAATGCGTTCCTCACGTGGTGATTGAGTTCGTGTCTTCGCTATCTCCTTGTCCACACCAAGAGCATCGAGTAGTTCGTCATCAGAAAGATTAGGCATCTATATCCCCTCCACTCCCTTTTGCAGCCTTCTGCTGCGAGTGATGGCGCTGCAAGGCTGCGACACCTTCGGCCATGCGTTTCTCCCATGGATCTTGTGCATTTATATCTGGTAGTCGCCCGCGCTCCTTCTTGAATTGCAGAGCCCGTACAGCCAGCGCTCTTGCCTCCTCGTAAGGAATGCTTACACGCTTAGTGGCAATCGCAGCTGAAACCTGTTTCAGACTGTCTTCGCTTATTGCCTTGGCGAGTATCGCGTATGCCTCGCTGAACGGATTAATTCGGTCGATGAGATCTATGTCCAGTTCACGCACGTCCATTACGAACTTGCGCACGCCGTCGATGAATGCAGTGTTGGAGGCCGGTTCGTTGCTGTCCCCAGTGACGCCAAGCGCAGTTTGCTTGGCCTGCTGCGTCAGGTTGAGGGCAGCAATGGCGTGCTGGCGTACCGCTTCCTGATCTTCAGTGTCGAGGTCAGGATACTTTTCCTTGATGATCTTCCCCATCCGAACCTGGGTCAGCTCCTCCGGCACCATTTCGCTGTCAAACAAGCCGTGTTCGATAGTGGTCTTGTCTTGAACGAATGTAGCGATCACTTCATTTAGGTCTTCTCGACAAATGCGCACGGCTTCCTCACTTTTAGGTTCGTAGAGGCCCTTGATCTCAATCTGCAACTGCCCTGTTTCATGGTTGAAGCCGACATTGCACTTTTCTGGATCATAACCACCTTCACCATAGTCGAACCCTTGCATCGGACCACTCGCCGGTCTCTTCGGTTTGAATTCAAAGCGAGGTGCAAGAACTTGCTCCATCAGTAAGCTAGCAGCAATGGCCTTCAAGGTATCGTTAACGGCCTCGGTAACTGCCTGCTCGGAGGCGTCGAGTTCGGCGATCAGGTTGGTGAAACGGGCACGGGTTTTGCCTGGCGCGTCGCGGGTCGCGCGGCCGATGATTTGCACGATCTCGGTGAGACTCGCCCGATAGCCAACCGTGAGTGCGTGCTCACACCAAATCCAGTC
Organism: Bacillus oleivorans; assembly: GCF_900207585.1. Lineage (GTDB taxonomy): Bacteria > Bacillota > Bacilli > Bacillales > JC228 > Bacillus_BF > Bacillus_BF oleivorans. The sequence continues at coordinate 15,094 of NZ_OAOP01000009.1, forward strand.
AAAGCCTTCCTTCGCCATTCCGAGGGCGATGATGATGTCAACATGGTCGCGGTTGTTCTTATGGGCGGGGTCTTTCAGCGCGGCGAACACCCGGTCGCGCTTGGTTGGGTCATCATCCACCAGGTCGGCGATCCGGAGGATTCGGCCACCTGGCGTCTTGACTAGCTGGAAGCCGGTCGCGGGATCGGTCCCTTGCCATTCGCCCAGTTCTTCGATGATATGTTCGACCTCCCTTATCTTGTCCTTCGTGCTCTCGCGCGAATTGACGTTCGGGATGTGGATGATGGTCTTCTCGGCCGGATCGAGCACCTTGAGTATGTCATCGGTGTATGAACCGGAGTAGAAGAAATAGCCAATGTCGAGCTGCTTCAGATACTCGTAGCCGTTGAGTTGCTCATAATAAGTGTAGGTAACGGTATCGAACTTCAACTCATCCTGTGGGGCCAGCACTGCCTCAGCATCGCCCCGAAAGTAGGAACCGGTCATCGCCACTATATGTACGCGATCGCGGGCGATGAACTGCCCGAGATGCAGGCCGAGTTTGTTGTCAGGGTTGGCCGAAACGTGGTGGAACTCATCCACGGCGATCAGCCTATTGTCGAAAGCCTCCACCCCGAATTTATCGACAGCGAACCGGAAGGTAGCGTGGGTACAGACCATTACCTTGTCATCGCTCTGGAGGAACGCGCCAACTGAATTAACCTTCCCGCCATTATCCGCGCCAGGCGCGTTACATAGGTTCCATTTCGGCTTCACGCTCCAATCGGCCCAAAAGCCAAACTGGCTCAGGGGTTCATCGTTGAAGCTCGAACCGATTGACTTTTCCGGCACCACAATAATAGCCTGCTTGAGCCCTTGATTTTCGAGTTTGTCAAGGGCTATGAACATCAGCGCCCGGCTCTTACCAGATGCAGGCGGTGACTTGATAAGCAAGTATTGCTCGCCGCGCCGCTCGTAGGCGCGTTCCTGCATCGGTCGCATTCCCAGTTCATTGGTCTTGGCCGAACTACCGTTACTGGCATAGGACACCGAAATGGAGGGGATTGATTTATTCCCGTTGGTCATTTGACTGCCTCCTTCTTACCTGTGTTGGTCGGTTTCGTTGAAGTCGTCATTTTTGTGTAAAGCTCGAACAGCTTTTCTAGCCTCTCTGTGTCGTTTCGAAAACGACGGCCGATATAGATACGCTCTAGCACCTCGTCATTTCGCTCATGAGCCTCACGTAGATCGGATGGCATGCTTTCAGGATCGTAAAGATCGGCAATTGAAGCTGGGAAGTGCGCCTCACGCGCTAATAAAATGTCCTCGGCACAACGGGTAAGGTCTGCCTTGTTCTTTTCGGTCAGTGTTGGGACGGGGAAGGTATTCCATCCAAGTGTGTTCGAATAGCGGAAATCGGTTTTCAGCTTGCCACAGACAGTTGCAACCCACACCAGGTGAAGACGCGATGCTATCAATGCCATATTCCATAAAGGCGCGTCAAAAAGCGCAAAAGCAGCGTTGCTTACTATCGTTCCCGCCGGCGCAAGTCCTACTGGAAGATACTCGCGGCTCTCCGAGGAAACGCTTGGAATAATGGTCAAAATTTCATTGCCAATCTGCCGAACCTCACCAAAACGGTGGGATTGGCTAGCGATCGAGCGGGTTGCCGATTTTTTGCTGGCCATTCGCATGGCTCGAACATTCTCAATACGTTGCCGAATGCTAGGAATTTGAATAGCCTCATCAAGCTGATCGTCCTTGATCCACAAGCAATACCTTTCCTCGCCGCGAATAAACTCTGCGGATCCATAGATGCGTCGGACGAATTGTGCACGCTGGTCCGGCGTGAGCCCAAGTTCCAAAACTTCTTCACGTGTAAGCAAAAGATCCCCTCCCACAGGCTTGTTGCCAAATTCCATACGTGCGAAACCTGCGGATGGACTGGTTGCTTTCTTGACGATTATATCCCGACCTGCCACCAAATAGGCGTTAATGTTTTCGGTCTCTTTGACAATCACACTTTGGTCGGCGCCGACCGAAAACAACCGTCGGACCTTCCCTGGATGAAGTGAGATCCCGACAATCACCACGGTCACTCCTGCGTTATGACTCGCGAGATTCGTCCATTTGAATGAGGTGTGCGCAAAGGCTATCTCATGCCCCGTCTCAAAAATCAGTGGCCAGAGAATGGGTACTTGCTGGCCCTGACAAATCGAATTAGTTGCCACAAAAGCCGTTGTGGCATTGGTGTGTTTCCCGTATTCGGCCGCTTTCATGAACCAAGCCGCGACATAATCGAGAGACTTCCAGTTGCTAGTCTTTCCGTCGAAAATTGCTTGTAATTCTGATTTTTGTTGTGTGGATTGGTAAGTCGAACCCAGGTACGGAGGGTTGCCGCATATATACGTCTCTCCGCCATCATTTTCGAAGTCGATCTCCGCTTGATCCAATGGAGTACTTAAAAGATCATCCGCGTTGAATTTCACACCTGTTCCAGTCGGTGGGCAGATACTAAGCCAATCCAGTTCCAAGGCATTGCCGCAGGTAATCCAGTTGTCCGATGAGAGCGGTAAAAATTCAGACAGTGCTAGCTGCATTCCACGATAAAGAACATCACATTGGAACTCCGCAATGATGAGGGCTAGGCGTGCAATTTCCGCTGAAAAGTGACGTAGCTCGATGCCTCGAAAATTGGTCAACGGTATGTCACTCTTACGTCCATGTTCCCCGCGTCGCTCATTGATGGTGTTTTCAATCTCCCGCATCTGCTTGTAGGCGATGACCAGGAAGTTGCCAGAGCCGCAGGCTGGATCAAAAACTCGGATCCTCGATAGCCGCTTGCGTAGGTTCAGCAACATACGAGGGTTGTCACCCGCAGCTTCAAGCTGCGCGCGTAAATCATCCAAGTACAGCGGATTGAGTACCTTCAGGATGTTTGGAACACTCGTGTAGTGCATACCGAGCGCACCACGTTCCTCGTCGTCCGCCACTGCCTGGATCATGGAGCCAAAGATGTCAGGATTTATCTTAGTCCAGTCCAGATTACCGATGTGAAGCAGGTAGGAGCGTGCGATCTTGCTAAAGCTTGGCACCTCTACATTGCCCGAGAAGAGTCCGCCGTTCACGTAAGGGAACGCGTCGGCCCAACGTGGTAATTTTGCTTTGGGGCGATCAATAATCTTCGTGTTCATAGCGCGGAAGATTTCGCTAATCACTTCATGCATGTTCGAGGCATCACGTGTGCTCATCTGCTCGATGGTGTCAGTGAACAGACCCGTCCTGCTAAAGATGCCGGTGTCTTCGGCAAAGAAGCAGAAGATCAGCCTCGCCATGAAGAGGTTCATCTCATGGCGCCGTTCAGCCGTTCCCCATTGCGGGTTTCCTCTCAACAGCTCGACATAGAGCCGGTTCAACCGGCTCGTTGCCCGGATGTCGAAAGAACTGTCGCGTATCTGCTTGACGGTCGCAATCCCGGCAAGCGGCAAGAAAAAGCCAAAGTGATCTGGGAAATCCCGATAGGCACAGACAACCGTCTCGCCAGACTCCAATTCTTCTGCCTCAAAGTCAACCCCGTCAGTAGCGAGGATGTAACGCGCCTTTGCCCTGGTGGTTGCCCGGCTTGCTTTCAGTGCTGCAAGGGTCTTGGTTACTTCACCAGGTGGGGCAACCGCAATATGGATGTTGTTAGCCTGTAGGACGCCGCCCAGGTCGGACTTATTCGATTCACCCAAGCGCAGGCGTCTGATTGTCGTCTCCTTGTTCCCGAACGCCTGCAGGAAGGAAAACGGGAACTCCTCCTTAACAAAGGGCTGGCTCGCCAAATCGGAGACTGCTGCTTCTATTTCAACTGGGTTCATGCTTGTCCCTCCCGGTTTATATCTTGTTGCCGAAATGAAGCCCTAGTGCACACTATATCCAACAATATTCGACTATCAATCAATGTAATCCTAAGCCACGTTTATTTTTTAGCTTCGTATTGGCAATGTTTTATCGATAGTATGACAACTTCTGATATGAAAATTATATCAACACCTAAAATAGAAGTCTATAATGATGGATCCTCTTGTCAAGACAGAAACGCGGGACCTAGTGCTGACTAATGATATAGTCTTCGTTGAGGGCTGAGCTACCAAGTTACTCCAAGCGACGTCGGTACTGGAAATATACGGTCTTTTATAAGAGGGCTTTAAGGATTGAGGAGCTTGCTGAAATAGGGAAATGAGTGTTGCTTCCTTCATAGGCACTTTAAAGAGGTAACCACATGAGCCCTATTCAGTTCCAAAAACAAATGAGACTGAAGGAAGCACGCCATTTGTTATTATCTAAGTCAATATTTCATCTTATGACCTATACCTTATCCCATAAATTATTTCTCCTTAATTAATAGTGTTTTGTATGTGTTAGGAAGGAATATTTATAAAAATAAATAAAGACCTACGTTTAATACGAAGGTCTTGTTTTAAAAATAGAATTTAAATTAAATTACTCATTTAGTGAGGGGAAATAAACCATCGTATAGGTTTTTGAGATATAATCTTTAGTCATCAAGAGAATCCCCTCCTTTTTTTCCTTAAATTTCCCAAGGGGAATTTTGTTGTAAAAACTATCCTGCTCTGTTCAATAACAACAACATTAAAAGCGTTAATCTTCTGGAAAACTCCTAATGGCTTATAAACATAATAAAAAAATTTTTTAAGGAAGAAACATTGAATTTACAAAGTATTAAGAAAGCGCTAGAGACCCAATAATAAAAGCCTTCTGAGCATAATAAATACCTATAATTTAAATAAAGTTATACCTGGCACATTGCAAATTTGTAGATCCGTAATAAACGCGACACTAAATCTTGCACGAGTAACTGCAACGTAAAATTTCGCCAACGTAACTTCATCTAATTTTAACTGTCCAGTTTTTAGATATTGTTCCATTTTACTGGTTGGTTTAATTAATACTCGATCAAAAGTTAGCCCCTTTGATTCTCCGAAGTTAATTGCTCCAGGTATTTCCGTCCTCGCATCATATCTTAATACTTGGGGATTGTACCTTTCCCTGTATTGATGTACGCTTTCTTTATTAATAAGGAATATCCCATCATGGTCAGTAACACGCCTATTATTGGAGCTGGTCTTGGGTAGATGAGGAAAAAGGTTATCTGAAAAATCACATATTGCTTGATTGCACCGATGGCTATGATATATACCATCTATAGCACAAATGCCTTTTTGCTCTAAATGCTTAAAATAATCAATGATGTTAATCCCTCTATATTTTTGGTGACGATTTGTATTACTTGTGGAATAGGTAGCCTGACGGATATCTCCTACTAATATCATCCTAATTTTAGATTGAAAAAACACGTGAAAAATATCTAAATCATATCCAGACATATCCTGCACTTCATCTATGAAGATGGAATCGTAAATTTCCTCTAATCTTTGTATCACTGCTCCTTCGCTTTCATAAAGGCATAATAAAGCAAAATCAGCAATTCTGTCTTTATCAATTTGGTTTCCCTTTAAATAATATCTTCTAATATTAGTTTTTTTTGCGTATGGAGCAGGTCTATCTCGAAAGAAAACAGACTCTATCCTCTCATAAGGGTAAACTACCTTTTGATATGGTCTTATCCAGTCCGAGAGTAAAAAGGAATACCAAGTCTTAACGTCCACATTTGCCGGTATGTATCCTAACAGTTGTTGAAATTTATTTAATATTTCCTGTCTGTTCTTATTGGTAAAAGTGACTATAAGTGTTTTATTAGGATTTTCTTTTATTGTCTCTTCTACTAAATAAGTTGTTTTTCCGGATCCGGCTGCTGCAATTATTACTTTATTTTTAGATTGCATCGTTGATATACCCCGGCATTTTAATTGATTCCTCTGCTTCAAATATTTTTAAGGCACATTTCGTTTTATTTTTTATCATATAATTTAGTAACCTATTATCATTATAATCCTCGTGACCGAGGATTTTCTTAATTACGCTGGTATCCTCGGAATTAGCTTTTATGAGTTGAGGTTCTAGAGTTGGAAATTCTTCATCGGGGTCATAACATATGTGAACGTATTCGTTTTCAATATATCCTTCATATTTCTGTTTAATATTTACCTCAACATTCTCATCGTTGTCTGTTATTACATAAATATCTTTCTTCAATCCTATCGATAGGTCAAGGAATCTTTTAAAGGAAAGTGCATCCACACAAAAAATGTCAACTCCATCTTCAATTGGTATCTTTCCATATTTATCCCTATACGCCCGTTGAACAATTAACTCATCAGAGGGCCCCTCAACCAGAATCACTTTTTTACATAATATAACTCTCAGTGTGTCATATCCTGGCAATTTCATAAAGAAATTCTTAGTCTCTATGTCCAAATCATCAAAAGTCATTACTGTCTTATCGGCATTTAATAATTTCAGTTTGCTTATATCAAGTTTGTTTAACACAAAGCTACTATGAGTTGTTAAAATTACTTGTTTACCTGCATTTCGTTCTTTAATGGTTGATATAAGTTTATTCATATTAGCGAACGAAAGGTGGTTTTCAGGTTCCTCTATCATTACAATGGAAGGTATCTCAAGCTCACCTTCCATTGCCATCTTCATCTTAATTGAACTTTGTTCGCCTTTACCGATAAAATCAAAAGGTACATCATCCAAGTAAGAAGTCAAAATGGCATCCCAGTTGGTCTTTTGTGATATATCAACCGATATACTTAAATTTTTTTCTGTTATATCGCCCTTCTTCTCATTCAACTTTTTATTAATTTCAACAATAGATGAAATGGAGGCAAACGACTCCTTTAACTGCCTGTAATTTAAAGAAAGCTCAGTTTTCTCACGAAGTTTAAGAGTATCTTGAATGATTTTTGAAACATATCTATCAGTTCCATTTTGCAGTCTAATAGTGGATGTATCAATCAAGGTTGAATTTAAAGGAACACTTCTATATGTTATAGAATTATTAGAAAAGGCCATCCATTTAATGGTATAAAATTCAATTGGTATTGTAGTTACCTTTGCTTCGTCGGCAATATATGCCTTGTACTCTTTCTCATAAGATGGGTCGAATTCAATAGATAAGTAAATTCCTGGACAATTCTCACTATGTGTATTATTAGTCCCTTTTAAAGTACTATGTTGATTTTCCGGGTCATTGAAGTAGGCCTCAATTAAGATAGAGGGCAAAGGGGTTGGCTTGTGGTTTGCAATTCCTGCTAGATAATCAATTACCGCACCTCTATTGAATATATAAGGTGTCAATTCGTTTAAGATATGTCTTCCATTAAGTTGGCTTGTGAGTACGAGATTAATTGCTTCAAGTAATGTTGATTTACCTGCTTCATTATCCCCGACAATAATATTAATATCCTGGTGAAGACTCAAAGAGAAGTCCCTGTAGGATTTAAAATTTTTGATAACAATTTTACTTAGCATTTTTATTTTCTCTCCTACTTATTAATCTGCCCCGTAAGCTAAAGAAAAAAATCTGTTTTAAGAAGCATGCTCTTTATTGGTTGATCTTAATTTTTTTATTTATTTGAAAATCCATGTAAACCATAGGCTCCAATCAAAAATTCCTACTGTAAGAAATTAAAGACATGAGTGAATCCTCCTCTTCCCCTATTACTTCACATACCACTTGGATGCATAACACACATCCTTATTAAACTATTCTGTGTCGATGACATTAGATCAGTCAACATAATTTTAGCATAATATTCCAAACAATGACTTTCTTATCTAAAAGGAGGACAAATGCAAAAAAGATCACTTTTAATAACCATGTTCTAATACCTATTCTTCATTGCAACCGTAGCAGGAAAGATTGAAGAAATGTTAAACTTCTAATAAAAAAAAAGGAAGGAGTGATAAATATCAACATATTGTTTTGGAATATAAAAAATAATATAAAGACAGTTCCTGCGATATCCTATTTGTGTAAAGAACGTAAAATAAACATCTTAATATTAAGTGAAGCCAATAGAATTGACTCAGAAATCATTGTAAATAGTCTTAAGAAGATTGACTTTAATTTTACTGTCGAATTGCCTATGCCATCTAATAGAACATTATTATTTCATAACATTGGAAAACGAATAAATAAATATCATGACGGAACTTTCTATTCATTATTTAAGTTAAAATTTAGAAATTCACTTTTACTTTTGGCTTCTTTACATCTACCTAGTATGCTACATAATTCTGAGAATGAAATTGGTGCCCAAGCTGCACAAATCAAGAGAGAAATTGAAATATATGAAGAAGATTTAAAAACAGACAAAACTATGGTTGTAGGTGATTTCAATTTAAATCCATTTTCTGAACTAATGGTATCTGCATATGGCTTTAATGCAATTATGGATAAGGACATAGCACTAAAAATTCATCGAACCATCTATAACACGAAATATAAATATTTTTATAACCCTATGTGGACATTGCATGGAAATATAAACAATGAAGTATTAGGCACATATTTTTATCATAATAAACCAACAAGTTATATATGGAATATGTTTGATCAAGTTCTTATACGCCCAAGTCTAATGGAACACTTTAATTTTAATGATTTAGAAATTATAAGTAGAATTGGAGAAAAGTCACTCCTTAGAGATAATGGCAGACCTAATTCTGCTTTATATTCCGATCACTTACCATTAAAATTTTCAATTTTTTAGGAGGATTATACTATGAGGGATTTATGGGGGTTTAGTAAGTTAAATAAAAGTGATTTAAAGTCAATGCCACAAGGTATTTTAAAAGAACAAGGAGACCTCTTTGAAAAGAAAACTGATGGTAAGTTATTATTAAAAACCTCAACAAGAAGTTTAACAATAAAAGCTGATGAAAGATATGGCCTAGCAACCAACTTTGAGATTGTAGCACCCTACCTAGACGGCTATTCCTATACATTATTTACTATGTATTCTATGCCAGAAACAGATTATCCAGTTGCCATTACTTTAAATTCAACAAAAGTAGATGATGTGTTTATTGATTTTGACTTTGAATGTAATAATGAAGCTGAATTTTTGAATGTCTTAGGAACTATACTTGGTTCCGAAGACACAACTAAAGTAGTTAAAAATTTATACTCAAAAAGTTTTATAAATGATGATAGCGATATATTTAACTGAGTTGAGTTGTTACTTGAAGCATTAGGTAGAAAAAACTTACAATTTCTGTTGAAAATTGTGAGTTTTTTTGTTAATAATTAGTAAATGTTGTCGCATTGGTGGTGAGATTTTTGTCAAATAGTAGGTATACATGGACGGAAGATAAAATTGCAAGATTTTATAAAGAAGGTCGAGGATCTGGTGAGCTTAGTAATTACCTTCCTTGGCTGACAATTCAAGATGTACCTAGTAAAGGCAGATCGCATCGCCCAAAGGGTTGGAAAACTAAAAGAAAGCATCAATTACTTTCTGATCTAGAACTTTCCTACTTTTATTATTTGGAATGGAGCAATAAAGTTGTAGATATAAGAGAGCAATTCCCACTTAATCGAGAGGAGACTCTTAAGATTGCCGCAGAAAAAAATATCCCTCACCCTTTTGAGAGCAGCACTCAAACCCCTATAGTTATGACCACTGATTTTTTGGTAACTAGTCGAGTAGAAAATAAAATATGCTATTTAGCCCGGTCAATAAAACCTAGCGAAGAACTTGAAGACCCAAGAGTAATGGAAAAACTTGAAATTGAAAGGCAGTATTGGGAGGATAAGGGAGTAGAATGGATTGTTATAGACGAAAAAATATTGTCTAAACAGTTTTTTAAAAATCTTAAATACATTCATGAATATTATGATCTCGTAAATCATGAAGAAGAGGAAATGAGTTTACAATTTCTTGAATATCTAAATTCCCAAATTCATAAGCATACGGAAAAGAAATTAATAAGTTGTTGTAATGAATTCGACTCACTTTACAACTTAGATGATGGTTCCAGTATTTATTTTATTCGGCATCTATATGCACGAAAGTATCTCTTAAGCAACGATATGGAAAAAGCTATTCAACCTCACAAGATTTCATTAAATGAAATATCTATACAAGGAGGTATCGATAGAAGTTATGGAAGTTCTATCAGTTAATGAGCTTATTGTAGATCTTGATGCAGAAAAAACATATCGGATTTTATGGATTGATTCTGGCTATGTTATCGCATATATTATTGACATCAATTTAGAAAAAGCAGTCCCATTTATCATTAAAATTAAGGATGTACAAGAAAAAATAAAAAATGGTGAATATATAGTCCAGATTGATAAGGGATTCTTCTTTAATAGAACCCCAACAAAAAAAGACATTAATCACAGGGATAGAACCTGGCTTTATATTAAGGAACTAGTAAATGCAAAGCCTTCAATTTTTGATGCAAAAAAGAGAAAAATCCTTATTATGGAGGCTATGACCAAACATAACATTGGTTCACACCACACTTTTTATAAAAATTTGAGGAAATATTGGCAAAGAGGTATGGTTAAAGATTGCCTTTTTCCTGATTACTCATTAACAGAAGTGGCAATTAATTATAAGAAAAAAACCGGGAGACCCAAAAAGAACGGAAAAAAAGGTATTGTAATTACTGAAGAGATCAAAAATCAATTTGAAAAATCAGTAAAAAAATATTATTTAAGTCAGAAAAAGCCTTCTTTAAGGTACGCATTTAAAAGAATGTTGGCTGATTATTATATTAAATTAAGATACTTTGATGAGGATGGTAATGAAAAACTTGTACTAAAGCCCGAAGAAGAGAGACCAACCTTTCGACAATTTGAATATTGGTTTAAAAAGGAATTTGATAGCGATGAAGTTACTATTGGGCGAATAGGTAAAAATAAATTTGAACAAAATTTTAGAGCAATTACAGGTTCCTCTACAGCAGAAACGGAAGGTCCCGGTGATCTTTATCAAATAGATGCTACCCCTAGTAATATATATTTAGTAAACCGGTTTAATCCAAACTGGATTGTTGGTAGACCAACAACCTATTTTGTTGTTGATGTTTCTACTCACCTAATCACGGGACTCTATGTGGGATTAGAAAATGCATCTTGGAAAGCCATGATGAATGGACTGGTCAACTCTTGCTCGGATAAGGTGGAATACTGCAAACAGTTCGGAATCAGTATAACTCCTGAAATGTGGCCATCAAAACATTTACCAAGTAATATAATTGGTGATAGAGGTGAGTTAGCTAGCCACGGTGTTGATCATTTAATTGAAGGTTTAGGTCCACATATTAGTAATACCCCGCCTTATCGGCCAGACTGGAAAGGTATTGTTGAAAAGCTATTCGATACTTCACAGGAAAAAATAAAGCCGTTTTTACCAGGTTATGTCCACGAAGACCACGGTGAAAGAGGAGCCAATGATTACCGATTAGAAGCAAGCCTTACTATCGAAGATTATACGAAGGTTTTAATTCGATTTATCCTGTTTTATAACAATAATTTTTATATGGATGATTATGTTAGAAGCGAAGAACAAATTAAGGATAATGTTCAACCTATCCCGATAAAACTATGGGAATGGGGAGTTAAAAATGCTGCTGGTAAATTACATAAACATGGTATTGATAAAGTAAAATTCTATTTATTACCTAGAGATACTGCCACTGTGACTGAAAAAGGAATCAGATATAAAAAAATGCTTTATACAACTCAAAAAGCCATACAAGATGGGTGGTTTTCAAGGGCAAGACAAAAAGGAACTTGGAAAGTGGCATTTTCTTACGATCCAAGGAACATGGATACAATTTACTTACACACTCAAGATGAAAACCTGTTTGTTACTTGTACTCTTCTCGAACATCATAGTGGATATAACAACAAAACTATAGAAGAAATTGAGCAACTTATAGAGTTTGAGAAAGATGACTATAGAGAATTTGAACATACACAATTAGAAAATGAACTTAACTTTTATTCTAGCATTGAAAGCATCGTAAAAGATGCTAATAAGATTAAAAAGGAGAAATTGGATAAATCATTAACTAAATCTGCAAGGACAAAAAATATTAAAGAATACAGAAGAAAAGAACAATTAGAACGTCGGGATGAAGAGGCCATTAAACTGGATATCAATGAAGAATTTAATGTTATTCCGGATTCCGAAACCGAGATCCAAAATGAAAATAGCACGCTAAAAGTTCCAATAAAACAATTATTTGCTAACAGAGGGCGGAAAAAGTAATGGATAAGCTAATTCAATTGGACAATGGAGAATATGCCTTTATTGCTCATTATAAACCGCAAGAAGTTGCTGATTATCAGGGAAATCCTTTGATAGAGGCACTTCCTCCTATTCTGTCAATAGAAGATGCATTCGAACAACTTAGTTTTCTTCCTGAATATAATGAAAAAGAGACAAACTTATCTGCACACCATCGATATCATTCACTTCTTCGCTTAACTAGATTTTATCAGCCTCTTGAAAAAACACTTGAATTAGAAGCTAGGTTTTCAAGATTAATCAGAGGTGGCTACATTTATCGAAATCCCAAAGATAAATCACATGCCGAAACACTTATTGAACTACATAAAAGACTAGAAAATAATGAACCACTAGGCCTTTCGCCTAATATAAGTAAAACAGCCTCTAGTTTATCGATTATAGGTTTTTCTGGAATGGGAAAGACATCTTCCGTAGAACGAGTCTTGTCACTCTATCCAAAAGCAATTGTTCATCAGTATCCCTTAAATATAGTTCAAATACCTTGGCTTAAACTAAACTGTCCGAATGATGGGTCTCCTAAGACGCTATGCTTGGATTTTTTTACGAAAATAGATGATGTATTAGGAACCACCTACTTTAAGCAGTTTGGTAAAAAAGGTGACTCATTGAGTTTCCTGATAATTCGTGTAGGCCAATTAGCAAGAGCACATTGTTTGGGAGTATTAATTATTGATGAAATTCAACATCTTTTAACTGCTAAGGATGAAGTCTCAAATAGTATGATGAATTTTTTAGTCACTTTAGTAAATGAAATTGGCATTCCAATTATGCTTATAGGGACTACAAAAGCTAAAGAATTACTTCAAATCAATTTTAGACAAGCTAGAAGAGCTGGTGGGCATGGAGAGTTAATTTGGGAACAAATGAAGAATGACGATAATTGGGAAGTATTAATAACTAGTATGTGGCAATATCAATGGACTAAAGAAAAAGTTAAACTAACAGATACATGGAGAAATGTAATTTATGAAGAAAGTCAAGGTATTGTTGATATTGCTGTAAAACTATTTTTATTAGCACAATCATATGCAATAGAGTCTGGACAAGAAAAAATTTCTCCTAACATGATAATTAAAGTAAAAAAGAAATATTTGAGAATGGTACAAGACATGCTTGAGGCGCTAAAAAGAGGTATTCCGGAAGAGATAGCTAAGTATGATGATATAACCCCATTTGATATAGAAGATTTTATTCAAAATAAAAAGCCTGTAATTAATATGAGAGATAGAATACTTCAGCAGAAAGAAAAGTTAGCAGGAACTAGACAACAGAAAGAATTGTCTATACTCGAGAAAGTGATTTTAACTCTTATAAATCTAGATGTTAATGAAAAATTAGCAGAAAGTACTGCAAAGAGGGTTATCAATGAAAATAAAAACATAGGAAAGCAAGAAGCAGTTCAAAAAGCATTAACAATTATTAATCAAATAAACGATTCAAAAAAGGCAAAAGAAATAAATTCAAATAGTAAAAGGAAGATGAATATTATCTTTAAAATAGTTGATAATGGTAGAAAAGAAAGGAAGGCTGCGCATGATTCCCTATTAGAAAAAGGGTTAATCATTGCACCTTTTTCTGACAATAAGCTATTTTAAGGATGGTTTTCATGTTGGGATGGTTTCCGAAAATTTATGATGGCGAATTATTATATAGTATTCTTGCACGTTATTATAAGCAAAGTCCTCATATGAGCGTTAGAGAGACTTTATCGGAACTGTTTGGTGATACTAGAACCTTATTATCTACTGATTTTCCTTCAAACCTTGAATTTTTAGAAAAACAACTTAGGTTATTTGGTATTAGTTACTTAGAGATACTTTATAAGTACACCCCTTTTCATTACTTTACTAGCTTTATTGAACAATCTCAAAAAGAAAAAATCATCAGGGAAATAAAGACATCCTATAGAAAGAATGTACATATGCTAATCGGTTCGGTTGCAAGTACAGTAAAGGAATTAAAATACTTTAGATTTTGTCCTACTTGCCTAGAAGAAGATTTTAGAAACAATGGTGAATCTTATTGGAGGATATCTCACCAGCTTCCTAGTGTTTTAATTTGCCCAATACATAAGACTCATTTGTTTTATAGTGCGTTATTATTCAGAAGTAAAAATATGGAGTTAATAACTCCCTCTTCATACAACTGTGTTTCCTCCCCTCGTAATAGATGTATTAGAGAAAACTTAACTCTAAGAAAAATTGAACTTCTATATAGTATAGCATTAGAAAGTACAAACCTTCTTTCCAATAACATTAGTATTAGTTCCGCGGATATTTCAAATTTTTACAAAATATTACTCGAAGCCAAAGGTTATACTTCACTAAGTGGAAGAGTTAAACAATATGAATTATATACTGATTTTATGTCATTCTATGGAAAAGAAATTCTTGAGATTCTACAATCAGTCCCCTCTTCCGAAGAAGGTTCCTGCTGGTTAAGAGCTATTACGCGAAAACAAAGAAAATCTTTTCATCCAATCAGACATATACTTTTATTAAAATTTTTAGGTGAAAAAGTTTGTAGAATAGAGGCTATGGATTATTCGAGTCCATTTGGTAAGGGTCCATTCCCTTGTCTTAACCCTGCAGCTGATCACTATAAACAATTAGTAGTCACAGATTTATTGGTAAAGAGGTGTTCGGATACAGGTAAGCCAATCGGTGTCTTTACATGTTCATGTGAATTTCAATATACCCGACTGGGACCTGACCGTACAAATGAAGATAAATTTACCTATAGGTTTGTTAGAGACTATGGTAGGTTGTGGAAAATAAGGGTAATAGAGTATATTGAAGAGAAAAAGTACAGTTATAGGAAAACAGCGCAACTTTTAAAAGTTGATGTTGGAACTGTTGTAAAATATTATAAACAACAAACACAAGGTGTTATTAAAAGGCATTCCACACTAACAAATAACATGTTACTTGAGTATCGGAATACCTGGATTACAACAAAACACGCGAATCCAACATATACAAAAACAGAACTCCGAAAACTAATTCCTAATGTCTATACATGGTTATATAGAAATGATAGAGAATGGTTAGACAAGAATTCTCCATCCATTAAGAAAACACATGTTAATAAAAGGGTGGATTGGGATAAAAGAGATGAGGAAATTTTGAACCTCCTTAAGGATTTTATGGACAATTTAGATGATTCTTCCAAACCAATTCGAGTTACAAAAAGGTATTTGGCGGTTTCAATTAATAAACTTAGTTTGATTGAAAATCAAATCAATAAACTACCACTTACCAAATTATTTATTGAGTCGATTGTTGAATCTTCTTTAGAATACAAAGTTAGACTTGAAACATGGAAGAAACAATTTAATTTTTAGTGGTGATTTTATGTTTACTTATTTTCCGGTTATATATAAGGATGAACTATGGCATAGTATTTTAGCGCGGTTTCACGCAAGGAGCTTAAATCTGAAGGAGAGTAAGACGCTTGAAGAAATAGGTATATCAGGGCGCACTAAACTAAATCCTTTTTTACCTAAAAATATGAGAAGTTTCATTAAAAAGCTAAAATATTTTGGTATTTCAAATGAAGAAAAATTTTTAAGGTCTCACACATTATTTGGTTATTACATTAATTTTTTATCTCATCATGATAGAGGTTGGCTATATAGTTATATGATTGATGGAAAAAGCTATTTAGGAACGAGACAAAGTCAACAATATATACTATCGAATTTGTATTACCTGAAATATTGTCCCAAGTGTTTAGAGTTAGACCTTAAGGAGCTAAGTGATACTTATCTGAGAGTGTCTCACCAGTATCCCACTGTTGTAATTTGTCCAACTCACAAATGTAGTTTAGAGAATAGTCATATATCAAAAGATGCTCCAAGTTTAAAGCTTCACTTATCTATTACAAATATAAGAAAATTATCGACGAAAACTCTTTTTCATGCTGATAATTTTGCTCAGCAAAGCTTGTACCTGAGCAATAATGATTTAAAACTCGATGAAAAAACCCGATCCATAACTTTTTATCTCCTATTTATAGAAAAAGGCTTTGTAACAGAATCAGGAAAAGTGGATGTTAGGAAATTAGAAAAGGATATAATAAGTTTTTTTGGAATTGAATTTTTAGGTTTGATAAATTTTAACTTTGAAATTTTTGAAATAATACATAATTCACCACTAAACTTCCACTATGATTTAACCTCAGTAGAAATTTTTGTATTTATTAACTTTTTATCAAGATCTTTATGTGACTTCATAAATAATAAGTTTAGACTTCCTACAGGGGAACTGGCCCCTTTCGAATGTCTAAATCCTTTTTGCATGCATTATAAAAAGCATGTTATTAATAATATTCAATTGTTTAAACAGGATACCTATAAAGAGGTTGTATTCGAGTTTACGTGCGATAAATGTAACGTTAGATACGAGAAATTATTCCGAACAAAGGGTTGGCAATTTGTTAGGACTAGAAAGTTTTATAATGAAGAATGGGAGTCTTATATTTTCAAATGCATCTACGAGAAATCTTATGACATTAGTAGAATTTCAAACAAAGTCAATATAAATTCTGTAAAAGTTGAAGAGATATTATTGAAGAGAAATAAATATGTAACTATAGATGAGTCAATTACTAATAATAAGAGAAATGAATGGATTAGGTTGGTTGAAAGAAATAAGGAGAAGTCCATTATTGAGTTAAAACTAATGGATTTACCCTTATATGCATATTTAAAAAGTAATGATAGTGCTTGGTTCAAATCCCAATTAAATAATCTTTCCCAAAAAGTAAATAATAGCAATACGGATTTACTAAGAAAAAGAGACAAGCAAGTACTTATTTACATGAAAGAAATTGTTAAGGAAGGTATAATCCGACGGAAAAAAAATGTATATTACTGGTTGTCTAATGCAGTAAGTAACTTAGGGTTGCATGAAGAGTTACCATATTTAGAAAATACCAATAAATATATTGATAAACATCGAGTATTCTTAGAAGAAGTATATAGGAAAGAACGAAGTATGGTAAGTTATCATTAATTAGGGCACATTGAGTTGTAGGCAAAATAAACAGTAATGAAAAAACTAAGGCACGGTTGAGTTGATTGTATCTTGCATTTTACTAACGTAAGAATCAGTATTTGAAGATAATTTAGGGTATGATTGAGTTTGTTCTTCACACCTGTTGTGATTTTAAATAAATTTTTTCAAACATTAGATGTCACAAATTTAGATGTAATATGTCACAAAAAATAGAGAACAGTATTGGCAAATCCTTGCTAATACTGTTTTTTTGTTTAAATAAACTTTAGCCCTATATACATATTATTTCACCTGACCTCATCGTTCCGGAGATTCGCTCTCCCGCTGTATTCAGTTTCACTGCCCAAATTGTGCCGATTCATTTTCTAGATTATTGTCACACTCTGCATCCTATGTCCGTCATACTTGTAAATAACCGAAAGGGATGAGTCTAAATGGATAAATATGATGTGGCAATTGTGGGCGGAGGAATCGCCGGTTTAACCGCCGCCCTTTATGCAGTGAAAGCAGGAAAAAAAACGATTGTTATAGAAAAACTCGACCGCATGGGCGGCAGGGCGATGACCAACAAGAAAAAGGGAGCCTACTTCAATTTAGGCGGGCACGCCTTATATTTTGGCGATGCCTATGAAACGTTCCGGGAATTGGGGCTGAGTTTAAAAGGAAAGAAACCTTCAATCGCCGGTTATGGGATTTGGAAAGGAAAATTAAATACGATGCCTTTGGGAGTGAAATCGTTATTCAGCACGCCTCTTTTATCATGGAAGGGAAAAATGGAGCTTGCAGCTTGGTTCACGAAGCTTGGTAATCTTGATACTCACCAATACGATCAACTAAGTCTCCGAGAATGGGTAGAAGGAAACTTGCATGATCCCATGGTACGAAATTTATTTTACGCTTTACTGCGTACAGCAAGCTATGTGGTTGCGCCAGACTTGCAAGCTGCCGGACCTGTGTTGAATCAGCTGAAAAATTCCCTTAAAGGGGTGATGTATCTCGACAGAGGCTGGGGTACATTAGTTGATGAGTTGTGGGAAAAAGCCTCTGATCATGGAGTACATTTTTTAACGAGGAACAAGGTTGTTTCTATCGAGCATCAAAATGGAAACGTACAATATGTAAAGTGTAAAGATGGTACTAAGATCGAGGCGAGAAATATCGTTCTTGCTACACCGCCAGCCATTGCCTATGAACTCGTGCCTCATGCGGAAGCAACCTTGCTTCATACGTGGAAAGCACAAGCGATTGAAATCACTGCTGCTTGTTTGGATGTAGCCCTGCGTCGTCTCCTTAAGCCGAAACAGCAATTCGTGTACGGGATTGATCAAACGGTCTTCTTAACCAATCAGTCACGTGCAGCCTGTTTAAGTGACGATGGCAATCAAGTCATTTCCGTGATCAAGTATCAAGGAAAAGAAACCGATGCAGATAAAGATTTGCTGGAGCTTCAAAAAACCTTGGATTTGGTTCAGCCCGGCTGGCGAAATGAGTTAGTTACTCAGCAATACCTGCCTAAAATCACGGTTTGTCATGATTTTATGCATACTAAGCGTCAAGTGAACCCTGGACCTGATGTACCGGAAATTAAAGGGCTTTACGTAGCAGGGGATTGGGTGACGCATGGTGAACTTCTAGTCGATGCGGCAACCGCAAGCGCCAAACGTGCCATTGAACATATTCTCTCTCAGGAGAGAAAGGAAAGGAATTCTAAAAATGAACACAGAGACATTGTATAAAACTTATAAAACTCCGCTCTTTGCTTTAGCTTATCGAATGCTTGGGAGTGTAATGGATGCGGAAGACATTGTGCAAGAAACCTTTTTAAAATATGAACAAATTCCTGAAACTGAAGTGATTCAAAATGAGAGAGCTTATCTATACAAAATCGTGACGAATCGTTGTCTTGATCTTTTGCGTTCATCGGCAAAAAAACGGGAATTGTACGTCGGACCTTGGCTTCCGGAACCATTGATTGAAACAATGCCTCTGGACAGCGATCCATCAGATGCATGTTTGCAAAAAGAGTCCTTAACTACGGCATATCTGTTACTATTACAGCAGTTAAATGCTGTGGAAAGAGCGGTCTTTCTTCTCCGTGAGATATTTCACTATCCCTATGATGAAATCGCAGAAATGCTGGGGAAAAGCAGCGCGAATTGTCGGCAAATTTTTCACCGTGCTCAAAAAAGTATTCATTTTGATCCGACTCAGAACCCATCAATAACGATTGCCGAGGAGAAGGTTAAAGATTTTGTAAACTCCCTATTACAGGGAAACACAAACAAACTGCTCGAGTTGGTCAGTGAAGATGTGGTTTATTTTACGGATGGCGGTGGAAAAGTACGAGCGGCGAGGGTCCCTGTTGTCGGGCTTGAGCAAGTTATCAAATTTCATCAATATATATTCAATAAATTTGCAAGTCAATTTACGTACTTCTACGTACTGGTGAACGGAATGCCGGGGATAAGGATTCGTGTAAACCGTGAAGTTTTGCAAGATGATGAAGCCTCGGAATATGTGTATTCCTTTGCTTTTCATAATAATAAAATTGAAACAATTTATGCCGTAGCCAATCCAGATAAGCTGCGGCATCTGGATAATCTGAATTTTGAGGGGGAAAGGTGATGCCGGGTATGTTTATTTTCTACGTTGTTGTAACATTCTTAGCTATCCTAACCAACTTGTTCTCTGCTACGCTCGATTTCATTCGCTATGAGAAGGTCCTTACTAAAATGGCCAGCGCGAAAGTTCCATTATCGTGGGTAAATTTACTAGGGGTTCTTAAAGCAGCTGGCGCAATCGGGCTAATCGTTGGATTTTTCATTCCATTGATCGGCGATGCCGCTGCAACCGGACTAGTTTTGTTTTACATCGGAGCAATTATAACCCATTTGCGGGTGCGTGATTATTCGATTGGTCTAGCAACAGCGTTCCTACTGTTTCCAGCAAGCTCACTAATATTGGGAATAGCAGTGAACTAAGTGAAAGGAGCAGAACTATGAAAATCGTTATTTTTGGAACAAATGGTCCAACAGGTCGGATTTTAACAAAACAAGCTCTTGCTGAAGGCCATAATATAAAATTTGTTTGAATTCTGGAATTTAAAGGATATAATGTGATTGAAACAAGAACATTAGTTCCGGTCAGAAGGGAGAGCTTGGACTCTGTCTAGAACAACAATTTTGAATAAGAAGGAGGGTTCAACTTGAATCAAAGTAAAGCAAAATCTACTTTAAAAAATTACAGCCCCGTAGTTGAACTAAGACAGTATACACTTCATCCAGGACAAAGGGATGTCTTGATCGAGTTATTCGATAAAGAATTTGTTGAGAGCCAAGAAGAGGTTGGCATGAAAATTATAGGTCAGTTTAGAGACCTTGACGATTCAAACCGATTTGTCTGGCTTAGGGGATTTCCCGATATGCAAAGAAGAGGTGAAGCACTGTCAGCTTTTTATTTTGGCCCTGTTTGGAAGAAACATCGAGAATTGGCAAACTCAACAATGGTTGACTCATCCAATGCACTACTCTTACGTCCTGTACATTCCAATTCAAGTTTCTCACTCGAAAATGAGCGTCCTCCATATGATGCAAACGATGTTCCTAAAGAGTTAGTTGTAATCACAACTTATTATTTCGATGTACCAGTCGGAGATGAATTCATCAAATTTTTCGAAGACTCACTTAAACCTGAATTGACGGCATCAGGTTCTAGAATCTTAGCTTATTTCGTGACCGAAAAGAGTGAAAATAACTTTCCTCAACTTCCTGTCCGAGAGGGAGAGAATTTGTTTATTTATTTCTCTAGTTTTATGAATGAAAAAGCATATGAAGAACACGTAAACATTCTTGAAAAATCCGAACGATGGCAGGGAGCAATAAAAGAAGTATTGGAGAGCTCTTTAAATGGAAAGCCTGAGATAAAGAAGCTTTCTCCTACATCACGCTCACAATTGCGTGGTTGAAGGTTGCTTATATCAACAAATGTACTTTGGGGAAATAAGAGGCGAGGAGTTTAGCAGATTTTCGCTTATTTAGTTTATAATGAAAAAAAATGAGCCAGCTTAATAGCCGGCTCTTTAAATTTCAAAAAGATTCTAAGGCAAACTCAGGAGGACCCTTTAAAAACCTTCATCATCTCTTGTTGTCGGATCACTAATACGATTGGAGGATGGTGGGATATCGTCGTAGATTTGCGGATCAATCGTATGGATGGAACCATCAGCTAAGCCTTTAAACACTTCATAAAGAGGTGCTTTTACAGTTTCTTTAAGCATTCCGCTCTGCTTTTGTCCTAGTGTTTGGCTTTGGCCTTTAATTTCAATTAACATGATGGCTGCATCGTTTAACGCAAATGCTCCAAGCGCTGTCCCCGGAAGATTTACGTCTGGATATTTTTGAATCGCGCCAAAATGAGAAAAGCCTCTTTGTAATGTTAAGTATGATAAGGCATTCACCTGTTTTCCGAGCTTTAATGCTTCCTCATCCACTTCATACTGTTTTCCAGTAAACGGATCCGTATAAGAATCAGTCGCTACAACGGCCGCTAACTGCACGGGAACGGATCGATCGTCTTCGTCAGAAACTGTGTTAAATCCGCGGTGATGGACGTCCACATAAACATCCGGCTGAAATTCTTTAAATACGCTTGTCACTGTTCTTGCTTCTGCTGTTACATAAAATCCGCCGAAGTTGCTGTTATTGGTTGATGGATTATTTAAGAAATTGGCTACCTCAGCTTTATTTAAATCTTCAATTTTGAAATCTAGGTTAGGATTATAATCACGATTTTGATCATATCCAGGAATGCCATAGACTATGCGGCCATTGTTGTTTTGAGCACGTTCACTTCCGTCTTCATTATAATACCAAGGGGCTTCTGTCCCTTCAGGCAATTCGATTTTTAATGGATCCCACGTTTGGTGTGTGTATCGGGTCGGATACCAACTATCTTCATATTGATTGTCCGCGCCCTCTGGGTTAATCCGCGGCATAATCCATATCGACACTTTATCAAGGATGTCATTTACCTCTTTCCCGCCTGATGAAAGCTTTTGAATGATATCAATGGCTGCTTCAGTCCCAATTTGTTCGTTTCCATGGATTTGAGTCGTAATCAGAATTCTTTTTTTATTAGGATCCGCATCACCAAATTTCACTACATATAGGGGTTCGCCTTTGGCAGCTTCAGTTGAATACCCATTCAAAGTTTGATTAGAATACCCGGCTATTTCAAGCTTCATTTTCCCGTTTGAAGATTCCTCTAACTTTTTTAAGGTGTCGTATAATTCTTGATTGCTCATATAGCTTGAAAGTGAGATGTTTTGCTCATTCTCTACATAAGGACCGTTCGGTTTAGACTGAGGTTCAGCGAAAGCAGTTGATCCCATGATTGTTGAAAGAGTAAAAGCTGCTGGAATGATAACTTTTAGAGTTTTTTTCATTTTCGACCATCCTTTCGTTTATCAGAATTTTAGGGAGGCTAAATAAATGGCTAAAAAAATAAACAAATCTATTTTTTATAACATCCTCCTTTCAAACCTTTGATAGGGAAAAACCCCTTTATATGGAAATTCTCACATAAATAATAGAAATTTGATATAGAGCGATATTACTGATTATTCAGAAAAAATCTAGTATATTTTCCCCATTTATAGGGGTAGGCCTGATAGAAAAGAAGGGATTCCTAGTATTCTTCCAGATGATGTAACATCAGTTCCTCGTTTTATCAATAAATTTCAACAAGTTTTATGCTAAATTGGATAGTTTAAAAATCTGTGAGGTAAAATCTCCATATTGTAGCTTGCCCGCTAGGACAACATTATCCAAATAGATCCCCGCATTCATTAACTCATCGCCGTAAAAAAAACTGGGAATGCCTTCAATTTTGTATTTATAATCCGGGCGCAGTCCTTTTAACACCAATCGTTCGTAGCGTGCATTTGGTTTTCCTAATACCTGATAGCGGCAAGCCACAGCTTCCTTTTGATCCTCAGAAACGACAATCCAGCTCGTCACATTTCCATCTTTCTCAAAAGGGCTTTGGAGTCGGTAAAAGGTCCCTTTTTGAAAAAGCGAGCGGTTTTGTTTATAAAAAGTGATTTGTTTTTTGATTTTGTCTTTTTCTTCTACCGATAATTTTGTTACATCCAATTCATAACCGAAGATGCCAAAATAAGCAACATTTGCTCTTGTTTCAATGCTTGTAATTCTGCCAACTTGATGGTTCGGAACCGCCGTAACATGCGCTCCCATCGAACTTAAGGGATAAACCAGCGATGTTCCGTATTGAATTTTTAATCGTTCCATCGCATCTGTATCATCACTCGTCCACGTTTGCGGGGCATAGTGGAGCATACCAGGGTCAAACCGTGCTCCGCCGCCCGCGCATGATTCAAATAAGATGTCGGGAAATTCGGCGGTTAGCCTTTCATACAATTTGTACACCCCCAGAATATAACGATGGGCAACTTCAAATTGCCGATTAGCAGGCAGTCTGGCAGATCCAATTTCCGTCATATACCGATTCATATCCCATTTAATATAGGAAATAGGGGCTTTATCCAGGATTTTGACCATAGCATGATAGATATAGTCGACAACTTCCTGGCGGGAAAAATCAAGGACATACTGATTTCTGCCTTGTGAGGGTTTTCGGTTCGGTACGTGAATAATCCAGTCGGGATGCTTTTTATACAAATCGCTTATCTTTGAAACCATTTCCGGTTCAAACCACAACCCAAAATATAGTCCTAAATCTCTTATTTTTTTGGCTAGTTCAGTGATTCCATTTGGAAGCTTGCTTTTGTTAACAACCCAATCGCCAAGAGAAGTTTTAGCATTAGTACGCTGACCAAACCATCCATCATCTAATACGAATAATTCGATGCCAAGCTCTTTGGCAGCCCTGGCGATTTCTAGGATCTTTTCTTCATTAAATTTGAAATAAGTGGCTTCCCAATTATTGATTAAGACAGGCCGCTCTTTATCCCGCCAGATTCCTTTTGCCAGCCTTGTCCTGTAAAGGGAATGGTAGACTTGACTCATACCGTTCATCCCTTGGCTGGAGTACACGAGAACTACTTCAGGGGTTTGAAAACTCTGTTTACTTTCAAGCAGCCAATGAAAGTCAAACGGATTGATTCCGATGCTGACCCGGGCAACATCATACGGGTCTACTTCCACCTGTACGAGAAAATTTCCGCTATATACCAGGCTAAATCCAAATACATCTCCTTGGTGTTCATTTGTACCTGGCCGCTTCAATGCAATAAACGGATTATGCCCTGCTCCGCTTGCCGTTCCTCTCGTACTGGAAATGCTCTGGATCCCAGGCGAAAGCTTTCTTGTTCTTACATATCTCTCTCTGCCCCATGACCCAGATAAGTGCACCATTTCAAATTCAGCATCAAAGAAGTCAACGCTTGCACTCATAGCCCTTGTTAAAATTAAATTTTCTTTCCCATGATTGATAAATTTTGCATTTCTGGCTATCGCATTGAATTGTTCAAACACTGTGTATTGGAGAATGATTTCAGCATCAATTAATGGATCAAAAAGGTAAATTTCTAAAGTAGTGGCTTCCTTTTCCTGTTCCACATACGTGGCAGGCAATCCATCAAGCTTTAGCTTTCCTTGATAGATACGATGGCCTTTATATTCGAATTGAGTAATACGGCTTCCGTTCTCCAGCAAAATCTGATAAGCAGGCTCGCGAAAATCAGTGGTTCCATAAGAGGGAAACTCCTGTTTAATCGTGTCTAAACAAAAGGTTAAATCGTCATCAAAAACAGTAGCCGTATACGTTTTTTTCTGAATCGTATATAGGTGTAAGAACGAGTCCCGATGTGTAATCTTGCGACCGTAATAGATGTGCCCTAATTGATTATTTTCAAGCACGGTAAAAATATAGCTGACATTTTTCGCCTGTAAATGAAATTCTCTCGTCTTTTGATTGAAAAAAATAGGCATACATGACAGCTCCTTGCGGCTATAAAAATATATAAATATTTTATTCATCAATAGTAGTGTTATTACAGGGGAACAGTTTATGGAGTTGGTTGCGCACCTCCTCAATATAATTTCTTCAGCTGTAGGGCTGCGATAATAATGATTGTAAACATAATGTAAAGGATGAGAAGAATAGGAAATGTTCGATTGATTTAGAAAAAATGAGATGTGAATTACTTTGCTACTAAAAATTTTAAATCATTTTTGCTGATTTTTGACTGGAAAAAGGGGCTTTACAACCAAAATTTCGAGGAGTAATATTACTCTCATGAAATCAATATTCTTTATCGCTTAATCCGAAAAATGGAGCGGGGGACCCAATTGCGTAGATTTAATCTACTCGGGGTGAATCCTTAATTAGAAGGAAGGGTTACTTCCATAACCCAAATCCGACAGCTAACCTCGTAAGCGTATTGGGAGAGGATGATACTTGTGATCAAAAAGTAAATGACCACAGGCTTAGTTCCTTGTGGTCTTTTTCTAATTGTAAAAAAATGAAATAGTACCTTACAGCGCTGAATTCTGTTCTAAAGCGATGAATCCGATATTCATGCAAGTTCTACTGGGAATCTCAGTCGCTATTTTTATGCCTATTATTAAAAGGAGAAATATATGGGTTTTCTATCTAAACAAATAAATCCTACAAGACTTTTAATAACCATATTTGTGACATTTATTTTATTTGGAACGGCCCTGTTACAATTGCCTTTTGCAACTACTGAATCGGTTTCATGGCTGGATGCATTATTTACGGCAACGTCCGCCATGACTGTAACAGGTTTAGCTGTTGTGGATACAGGCACTGCCTATACCTTGTTTGGCCAAATTGTCATAATGTGTCTGATTCAGATCGGCGGATTAGGAATCATGTCCTTTGCGGTATTGATTTTTATTATGTTAGGCAAGAAAATTAAATTTAAAGAAAGAATCATATTACAACAAGCACTGAATCAGACTTCTATCGGAGGAGTTATTCGTCTTGTTTTAAATTTGTTTATCTTTTCAGCCATCGTTGAAGGATTTGCCGTAATTCTTTTAGCCATTAATTGGGTTCCTGAATATGGATGGGGAAAAGGGATTTATTATAGTGTCTTTCATTCGATATCAGCCTTTAATAACGCGGGATTTTCGATTTGGTCTGATAGTTTAATGCGGTATGTAGCTGATCCAGCTGTTAATATAGTAATCTCTTGTCTATTTATTATTGGTGGTTTAGGTTTTACCGTGTTAGCGGATTTATATTACAAAAAGAGCTGGAAGGCCGTATCCCTGCATTCAAAATTAATGATTGTTGGTACTGTTTGTATCAATACGATTGCTATTATCGTCATTTTTGCTTTGGAATATAATAATCCTGATACGATTGGTAACCTTTCTGCTGGCGGAAAGATATTCGGAGCTTTCTTTCAAGCAGTATCACCCCGAACCGCTGGATTTAATACGATTGACATCGGAAGTATGGAAGACCCTTCAATTATTTTTACAATTCTTTTAATGTTTATTGGGGGAGGCAGTGCGTCTACAGCGGGAGGAATCAAACTTACCACATTTATCGTGATTATTCTTGCTGTTGTTACATTTATAAAGGGACGAGATGAAATAAAAGTATTTAGAAGATCTATTGATCGGACATCTATTTTCAAATCCTTAGCGATTTCCATGATTAGTATCTTAGTCATATTCACCGCGCTCTTTATTTTAAGCATATCAGAAAAAGATGCGCCATTTATTCAAATCCTTTTCGAGGTAGTATCTGCATTTGGTACGGTGGGGCTTTCTATGGGGATAACAGGTGCACTTTCTTCAGTCGGAAAATTGGTAATCATTTTAGTCATGATTATAGGAAAACTCGGACCGCTTACTTTAGTGTTTTCATTAGCGAAAAAGAGTCATGTGAACTTTAAATATCCAAAAGAAGATATTTTAACTGGGTAACCATTTCGACAGCATCATATGTGCAAACCCAACAAAGGCACGATCGATTAAATGGATCGTGCCTTTGTTTTGTTTATGATTCTATTAAAGAATGTTTATATAGAAATAGATTGTAAATATTTTTCAATAAATTATTAAAACTTAGGTGGTATACTGAATGAATTAGAAACATTATAAACCGATTCATGATTTTTAAAATAGAGTAAAAGGAGTAAAGGTATGACATACAAAATTCTATTTTTAGACATAGATGGAACCATATTGCAGCCTGACCATACTTATTCTGAATCAACAAGGGATGCTATTTCACAAATAAAAAAACAAGGGATTGACGTTTTTATTGCAACCGGCCGGCCCCTGCACGAAATTAATGAGCTGGCCCATGAATTAAATATTGATTCCTTTATTGGCTATAATGGGGCTTATGCGGTGTATAAAAATAAAAAAATCCTTGAGGAACCAATGGAGGCAAAACATATAAAAAGATTTTTAGAAATAGCAAAAGCATATGATCACGAAATGGTCATGTATACATCTCAAAAAAATTATTATACAGCTTTAGATCATCCATTAGTTCAGAATTTCAACAAGTTATTTGACCTCACCCAAAATGCTTTATTTACT
Organism: Bacillus oleivorans; assembly: GCF_900207585.1. Taxonomy (GTDB): domain Bacteria; phylum Bacillota; class Bacilli; order Bacillales; family JC228; genus Bacillus_BF; species Bacillus_BF oleivorans. Next base: position 42,907 of record NZ_OAOP01000009.1, read on the forward strand.
AATACTGTTATCAATCAAATTTTAGGAATGACAGTGATGAATGTAACTGCTTCTTCGCAGGTGCCACTTTATGAATTGGATGAGAACATTCGTCTTTCACAGGTACATGCAGAAGGGGCGGAGCATGCGTATGATATTATTCGGACAAATGTGAACAAGGGTGTTGCCGTTAAGAAGGTACTTGACTTCTTAAACATCCCGAAAGAACAATCGATTGCATTTGGTGATGGAATGAATGATAAGGAAATGATGGAATGTGTGGGAGAAGGCTTTGCGATGGGGAACGCTCATCCTGATTTATTTCAATACGCTAAGCATATAACAACATCAGTAACAGATTCAGGTATTTTTAACGGATTAAAAACGTTGGGCTTGGTTAAGTAGCTGATTAGAATGGTCAAGAGTATGATTAGTTTTATCCAAATTTTAGAACTATACATTTAATAATTTGAGAGGGTAAAACCTCTCATTTTTTATTGCCTTGTCTCCGTCTGCAGGATGATTAAAGTTCCACCTGCCGTATGTTAAGTCTTTCCCATGGAAGGAATATGATGAGGGTAACAAACGACAGGAGGACGATCCAATGGAGAGTTCTATACCCCTATTTAAAAATAAAACGTATGTGAAATTGTTTCTTGCTTCTTCTATTTCTATATATGGTGATTGGTTCGACATCCTTGCGATTTCAGTTCTGGTTGCCTATGGATGGAATACGGATCCTGCTTTAATTGGCCTGATCCCGGTTTGTTTTGCATTGCCTGGTATAGTATTCGGATCCTTCGCAGGTGTCCTTGCGGATCGGTGCCGGAAAGTGAATCTCATGATGGCGTCTGATTTCATCAGTGCCATCTTAACGGGTTTATTAGCCTTAGCTGATCACATTTATTGGGTGCTTCCTCTATTATTTTTACGTTCAACGATAGGGCTGATTAGTTCCCCGGCAGCACAGGCCTTGACCCGGCATGTGGTAAGCGAAGATCAATTGTTAAAAGCGACTTCCTATAACCAAATTGTAAATAACTCTGGAAAAATTGTTGGTCCGCTGCTCGGCGCTTTTATCGTTTCCGTTTTTTCGCCTCAAATTTGTATTATGATTAATGCCGTCAGCAGTCTCGTTTCTGGCCTGATTTTGTTTACGATGCGTCATATAAAAGAAAATGAAAAATCTACGCAAGAAAAGGATGATCAAGAAAAGGCCAGTTTTACGGGAGCTTGGAAGGAAGGATGGACATTTGTATCGAAAAACCGATTCATTCTTAATACGATTTTCTTTGCATTTTTTGGAATGATGGGTATTCAGCTGGTTGACTTTCAATTCCCTGTCCTTTTGCGTTCTGTAAATATGGAAGATCCAGTGGTGTTTGGAATGTTAATGAGTACCACTGGAGTAGGATCCATCATTACCATCGCTTGGATGAATCGTTTCAAAAAATTTCAATATGGCTGGGCGATTGGCGGGGGTCTTAGCTTGATTGGAATTGGGTTTGCGGGTGCGGGGTTTATCACTGAAGGCATGTCGTTATGGTTGCCGGCCCTGTTTGGATTATTGGTTGGTTTGGGCAATGGACTTTGGATGGTCTCTTTTAACTTTGCCCTCCAAAAGCAATCTCCAAAGGAAATGGTGGGCCGTGTGTTTGGAATTACAAACTCATTGTTAAGTATTGTTGTGATCATCGCGCCGATTACGGGCGGGATTTTAGTACAAACATTAGGCGCATCGACCATTATTAAAACAAGTGGTTTTATCGTTTGTGGAATCGGATTAATCGGAGTGATTCTTGGGAAATGGCTTTGGAAACAAGAAGCGGCATCCCAAAGGATTCAAATCCCTGTTTATAAGGAGACGGGCTTATAAATATCTCATGATTAATGAGAGAAAGTGCTAAAAGTCATCAATGCGGAAATTTCAGGTATGAAAGAGGAGTAATAAACAAAAATAATAGAGGTATTCTAGAAATGTGGAGTGGACCGAATGCTCTATTATGCACTAAAACCAATCGCAAAGTTATGGATACGCTTGAAATTTCAGATTGAAATCATTGGATGGGAACATATGCCTAATAATCATGCATTTATTATAGCTGCTAATCATGTGAGTAACTATGACCCCATTCTCCTTTCGTGTCTTTTAAAAAGAAAAATATATTTTATGGCCAAAGCCGAACTTTTTCGAAATCGCTTTTTACACTGGTTTTTTACGGCCGTCTACGCCATCCCTGTAGACCGGACTAGCGGTATCGTTATAAGACCAGTCCGAAAGGCTTTAAGAGTTATTAATAATGGAGAGATGTTCGGAATTTTTCCAGAGGGGAAAAGATGTAAAAACGGAGAAATCGTTCAACCTAAAAAAGGGGTTGCATTTTTAGCCTCTAAAACAGATACGCCTATCCTGCCTATTTCAATTATCGGGGTAAAAAAAGGGTTTAGAATTCCAGTTAAAATTGTGATTGGATCGCAAATATCAGTTACCTCCTTTGAATACTCAGATTACTCTTCCCTCTCTGGAGCTATTATGGATCGAATTAGAGAGCTAGGAAATAGTATTCAATAAAATAGGTACTTTTTCGTGAGGATTCCATATGCATATTACTTCTTTATTACTCGGGCTAGTTATTGTATTAAATATTTTTTTCGCGATTCTTATTATTTTTCGTGAAAGACGAGATCCTTGTACCATATGGGCCTGGTTATTGGTTCTATTTTTTATTCCTTTACTTGGTTTTGTCTTGTATCTTCTTTTGGGGCAAAACCTTAGCCGCTATCAGCTCTTTCAATGGGAGGACCTTAAAAAGACCGAAATTGAAAAAATGAAAAGAAATCAACTGGCCCAGCTAAGTTCCCGCCAATTTGAATTTTGCAATCAAGCTACCCGAAAAAGCAGAGAATTAATATTTATGAATTTATTGAACAATGATGCTGTTTTAACTCAAGATAATTCGGTTGAATTGTTTACGGATGGTCATGAGAAGTTTGGCAGGCTATTTCAGGATATAGAAGCTGCAAAAGACCATATTCATTTAGAGTACTATATGATTAAAAACGATCAGCTCGGCAAAAAACTTATAGAAGTTCTAACCAAAAAGGTAAAAGAAGGGGTTAAAGTAAGGGTTTTATATGATGATGTGGGTTCAAGAGGATTAACGAAACGATTTTTTAAAGAGTTTCGTGAAGCTGGCGGTGAAGCGGAGGTCTTTTTTCCTTCCAAATTGCACTTCTTCAATCTGCGGTTGAATTATCGGAATCATCGCAAGTTAGTTATTATAGATGGAAAAATCGGGTTTCTAGGAGGCTTTAACGTTGGCAATGAATATCTAGGGGAGGATCCGAAATTTGGATATTGGCGAGACACACATTTAAGGATGCAGGGTACAGCTGTACATGCGATTCAGACTCGTTTTATTCTCGATTGGAACCATACATCCCAAAACCACAAGATTACTTATGATCCCAATCACTTTCCTGAAGGTATTTCTCAAGGGAATGTAGGAATACAAGTTGTTACAAGCGGACCTGATTCAGAATTAGAACACATCAAAAATGGTTATATTAAAATGATCTTATCTGCAAAAAAATCCGTCCTCATCCAAACCCCTTATTTTGTTCCAGACAGGAGTTTATTAGATGCCCTTCGGATTGCATGTTCAACTGGCGTCGAGGTTAATATTATGATTCCTAATAGACCGGATCACATTTTTGTATATTGGGCAACCCTGTCTTATATTGGTGAATTACTTAAGGCTGGGGCAAAGGTTTATATCTATAAAAATGGTTTTATTCATGCCAAAACCATGATTATAGATGAAGAAATATCATCTGTAGGAACAGCGAATATTGATATAAGAAGCTTCAAATTAGATTTTGAGGTGAATGCCTTTCTATATGATAAGGGAATTGCACAAAAACTGACTAAAACATTTCAAGAGGATGTAAAAGTATCTAAGGAACTCACCCTTGAAGAATATCAGCAAAGTCCAATAGGGGTACGTTTGAAAGAATCGATATCTAGGTTGTTATCTCCTATCTTATAAAGGTACTGCAGAATACAATAATTTGCTAAACCTTTCCATATAGTCTGATGTATGACCTTTTTATCTCGGAACATAATAAAACGGAAATTGTTGAAAAGTTTCTAAAAAAGTGCAGGTGCTTCTATTTGCAGTTAACACCAAGAATTTATCACTCAATTATTCGGCCAAAGTGGATGACAAATCTATATATTCACAATCATGTTAAGCAGCACTTTGATTTTTCAGGTAAAAATGTATTGGATTTTGGAGCAGGTACCGGGGCTAACTGTACCTTATGTTCACCTGAACATTACCTTGGGATTGACCCGGACTCACACAGAATTGACTTTGCAAAACGTATGTACAATGACTATCGTTTTATGGCATTTACGGGGAACGAACTTCCGGTGAGGGACAATAGCTTTGATTTTATTTTAGTTGTTGCTGTATTGCATCATATTCATCCAGAAATGATCCCTTGTTATATTAAGGAGTTCAAAAGAATTTTAAAGCCGCAAGGCAAGATTGTCGTGATTGAGCCTTGTTATTTTGAAAGATCCCCGATCAGTAATTGGTTCATGAAACATAATGATAAAGGTGATTACATTCAAAATGAGGAAGATTATCTTCATTACTTTACTAACCAAGATTTTCAGTACAATGTGATAAAAAAATATAAAAAATGCTTTTTATATAATGAATTGTATTTTTCTGCATTTCTCTAGTTTCCTTTATGAATTGGGCTATTAAGATGAGTTATCTCCATGTCAGAATCGCCATTCATTACTCTAATAATACGCTTTGGCTGCTCTATTACACCGGGAGGAAATATAATGAAAGCACTTTACTTGATTCTGTTCATCAGCACTTTGCTTATTCTCTATAAGGCGTACAAAAATACTCAAAAAGCTGTTTTAAATAAAGTTAAGTTGCCAACTTTAGATTCTCATCAGCAACAGGATTCCTTATTACATATTTTACAAATTTCGGATATGCATATTGAAAAAATTTCTATTTTGCCTGAACAGCTTTACAATAAGTTGGCGGATGAAAAAATTGACTTAATTGCTCTTACAGGCGACTTCCTGGATAAAAAACGCACGATTCCTAAACTTATTCCTTATTTAAAAGTATTACAGCGCTTAAATGTACCATGTGGAATATATGTTGTTTTTGGAAATCACGATTACGTGTTAAATCAGAAGGATTTTGAAATGCTGAGGGATGTATTGGAGAAGTATGGCTGCAAGATACTCCAGAATCAACATGAGTCTATCTTTTTCGAAGGAAAACGGGTCAATATTATCGGGGTTGATGACTTTTATACAAAAAGAAGTGACCTTCGAAAATCATTTTCCGGTCTAAAAGAAGGATATAATTTAGTATTAACCCATGATCCTAACATTGTTTTGAACATGAAAGACTACCATTATGATTATCTTCTTTCTGGCCACTTCCATGGCGGACAGATTCACTGGCCAAAGCCATATCATCTGGCGAAACTTGGTCGGACAATGATGCGAATGAATATGATCAAAGGCCTGCTGTATTATGATGAAAAACCGTTTTATATAAGTGAAGGATTAGGACAAACATCTATTAACATACGGATTGGAAGTCGTCCTGAAATCACAGTTCACCAACTGTCTCTAAACAAAATACAAAAGGAAAAGGCTTTGTCGGACAGTTTACAATATCAGCAGCAAAGCTATGAAATCCAGCAAAGTATCTATCAGGGGAATTTTGGCAAAGCTTAATCACCAAAAGTTCCACCTTCCTTAACGGCCGGTTAAATTCTTTTATGGCGATATTACGTATTGCACATACTCTTTTTGTTTATTGAAATTTTTCTTGATAAATAATCCCCAATAGCCCATTAATTAATTTATTAATTTAATAAGTAACCTCTCAGCTTCTCAACCTAAGGACTTTCGAACCCTCTACTAATTTCCTATTTTTGTTAATCTTATCTTTATATTCCTGTAAATGTAACTTTATATTTTACCGCTATAGTAAAGGTGAAAAAAGAAAAAGGGAGAGGATTAGTTAATGAAACGTCTATTTTCCACCTTTATCATGGCAATCAGTTTTACGGTATTGTTTTCAGTGTCTGCCTTTGCTGCAGAAGGGGAAGGTGAACTAACTTCTATGGGGAAACAAAAAGAGGTAGTGAATGTTGCACATCGTGGTGCGTCGGGACATGCTCCGGAGAATACGATGGCTGCATTTCAAAAGGGCTTTGAGATGAAAGCCGATTACATTGAAATTGATGTGCAAATGTCAAAGGATGGGGAGTTAGTCATTCTCCATGATACAACCTTAGATCGTACGACTGATGGAACAGGCTGGGTTGGAAATTATACGCTCGAAGAACTGAAACAATTAGATGCGGGCAGCTGGTTTAGCGAAGAATTTGCGGGCGAACCAATTCCTACTTTTGAAGAGGTAATCGATGAATTCCGCGGTAAGGTTGGTATATTAATAGAACTTAAATCCCCTGAACTATACCCGGGTATCGAAGGAAAAGTGGCAGAAGCTTTGAAAGAACGCAATATGGACATTCCAGATAACAATAAAATTATCATCCAATCGTTTAATCATGAATCTATGAAACTATCAAAAGAATTGTTACCCGAAATTCCTCATGGTGTACTTCTTGGGGCCAACTGGGCTAATGTAACAGATGAACAGCTCGCGGAGTTTGCCGTATATGCCGATTATTTTAATCCAACAATGACTATTTTATCACCTGAACTTGTAGATCGTGTTCATGCAGCGGGAATGGATATCTGGGCTTATACAGTCCGTACACAAGAACAAGCAGACCGCTTATTTGAGCTTGGCGTGGATGGGATTATCACTGACTTTCCTGAATATGTTTATCCGCATCCGGTGAAAAATAATTAAATATAGTGCAAACTAAATCAAAAACCTGGTTAATTTTTAACCGGGTTTTTTGATTTTGAATTTTACTCATTTGGAATGCAATTTAATTCTTTAGTACGATGTTTTTTTCTTAAACTTAAGGACAAAAGAATTAGGTATAATATTACTTAATTGGTTTATGATGGTAAAAAAGTATCCTTTTTCTAATTATGTATTGCGCCTTTACGTAATTTGATATAAAATTCTGAAAACAACCAAGATTTTACATAATCTTACATTAAATGAAAGGAGGTTAGGCAAAATGAACCAAGATCTTTTGAAATTCTTAGAAGATTTAAGCGAAGAATCTGAAGTTGTTACTGCTGAAGAAATCGAAGCGGCTCAATTAGTTGTAAAATGGTAATTTACCAATAACCCTATTTAATAGGGCTAAGAAAAAAGGGACATTTTCTTGTGTCCCTTTTCCCCTATTTTGCTATGAGATTATCATTCTTTTACATAAAAAAATACTTTTTATAGTATTGGAGGGAAATTAGATGAATGCCTATTTACTCTCTCAGTTATCCGATCATTCCGTTATTTGGATAAGAGGAATGGAGGAGATAAACAATAGTGCAGTGGAAGATACAAATGGGATCATTTTCAATTTTCAAGTAAATGATCGATCTTTTTTGCCATATTACACGATTGGTCAGCTTCTTAAGCAAATGGGAACTATATATTCCGAAAAAACGGAAAAGATGGATGAGGTTGATTTTGCATTTGAACATTTAATGAATTCTTGGAAAAGGATGGATATGAGTTCAGACTCCGTTATCTACAGCATCATTCGCAGGATTAGCCGGGAATCCAGTGCTACTTCCAAATTAATTGATCAAGTGGCTGAAAAAATAGTCGAGATGGTTGATGAGATTTTTTTAAGCCAAGGAAAAAAGCTTATCATCGTTATAAATTCTTCAGAATGGATCGATCGACCATCCTTAAGAGTTTTACATAGAATTTTTAAACTTTTATCCCCTTCTAAATTTAAACTAATACTGGGATTCACTGGGGATGTCCCTTCCAAATTTGAATTGAATGATCCGTTTAATATGGTTGAAAGTATTTCTGTAGCGAGAACGAGAATATTTAAGAGATTGTTAGCAGAGCAGAAACCGCTGATTGTTGGAGATATAAAAAACCAAATTGATTTTTCTGATTATCATTTTTTAGGGACAGAAAATGGACTTATGTCTGATGCTGCGATTGCACTTATTACTCAAAACTACGAAAACGCTTTTTTAGCTTGCGATCGGGTTTTAATACCCGGGAAAATGAAAACAGAAGAAATATTCAGGATAATTGGTTTGGTGCATGCTAACTTAAGTTTATATGAGGCTGCTTATTCTGCATTCCAAGAAGCTTTAAAATACGAAGACCATGGTCCAAAAAGAGCTCATATAGAATGTTTGGCAGCATTATTGGCGGTTAAGCGATTTTATAATTTGGACATTGCCCGTACTCATTATGAGGAAGCATTAAAATTTGTAGATGAGTCAGATACAATCAATCGACTCGAAAAAGGCTGGATTCTTAATGGAATGAGTTTTATGGAAACTGTTGCTGCAAGTAAATTTGAAGGAGAAGAAAAAAATAACCTTTATGACAGTGTTCTGAAAAGAGAACTGGAAGCATTAGCTTTAATTAAAAATCAAAAAGATAGTGCATCTCTTTATTTAAAATATAATTTAATGTCTAACATAACTTTTTTATTAGAGATTCGCAGAGATTATAAGAGTGCTGTGGAATTCTGGAAATCCGCATTTACTAAATTAATAGGTGATGAAACAGGGTATCTTTATCGAACAGGAATGCTATCTTGGAAGGCTGGTCAAATTGAAGAAGGTGTTCATTACCTGAAAAAATCCTATCAGACCGCCTTGTCCCAGAAAGATAGACTTGATTCAGAAAGTATAGTATATGCATTAGGGTATGTAAATTTAGATATAGGCAACTATGGGGAAGCAGTTAAATTCTTCAGTGAGGGTTTAAAAATTTCTTTCATTCTTAGAGAATATACCCAAATTGAAGAGCATATGAAAGGTTATTTACGTGCAAGCGCGTTGGAAGGGAAATTGGATGAAAATATTACCACTTTAAAAGCTATTTGTGCTAATTTTTATGGAAATTTATCTGAAGATATTTCTGAATTTTTTAAAAACGAAACCCCTCTATTGAGGGAAATCATTTTTAAAAAGCCTTTGCGTCATCCAAAAACAAAACTCTCGTCATACCATCCTTCTGTTGACCTTGAAGCTGTGCCTGAAATAGACATGAACGAATATCTAATCAGAAACAGTAAGGAAAGCAGTACTGAAAAAATGAGGAAAATTTTGACTAGGAGTTGATAGGAAATGGGAAAACAGACTTTATTAGTTTGTGGAAGTATGAAACCTGGACCAGGCAAAGATAGTAAATCTGCTGCACGTGAGTTACTTAATATCGTAAAGAAAGCATTTGATGATTATAATTATGGTCAATATAAGGTTCTCGATTTACGCGATTTGAAATTACCCTTTTTTGACGGAAGAGATACGAAAGAATATCTAAATGAACATGTAGATGACTTATATCATTCAATGCTTGAAGCAGAACATATTATTATCTCTGCACCTTCCTATTGGAAATCAGTTGCAGGGGCTGTAATTAACGCGATCAATATTATTGGTGGTCCTTTGTATGATTTCCCTGAGAAAAAAGAATTATTGATTGGGAAGAAAGTATCTTTAATTGTCGTAGGGGCTGAATTTGCGGATGCTGTTCATGGGGCATCCCAATTGCGTAATTCTTTTACTTCCATGGGTGCTAACGTCCTTCGAAAGGAAATAATGGTAGGAAATTTACGAAACTTAAGCGTAAAAGAACAAAAAAATTTAGTTACTGATTTATATAACCTTGGAAAAAATATTGCTTTAAATTCAGGAGAGTATGTAGTATGAATAAAATGCCAATTACAATGCAACCAATTGATATTAAAGTCAGTCAAATAGTAGACAAGCTAGTACAGCATAATGTTCTCTATTCGGATACCCATTTTCAAAGCGAAAAATTTCATCAATTTAAGAAAGGGTTAGTCGGCAAGATACATGTACCGTCTACTACTATTTCACCTATCATGGAACGGATGTTATTTGCCATACCCTCAAGCAGCAACGTCCAAAATATAGTGATATTAGGAAGCTATTTCGGTTACGCTGTTTTCTGGCTAGCAGGTGGAATGAATCATTTCGAAAAAGGTAAAGTGGTTGGCTTTGATATAAATAAAGAAGCATGTGAAGGTGCTAAAAATAATTTAAAGAATATTGATCTTGATTGGGTTCAAATCAAAAGTGCTGATGCGTTTTCCGGGATTAAGGAATTTGAAGATTCCAGCATTGATTTAATTTTTATCGATGTTGAGAAAAATGGTTCGAAGTCTGATTATGCTCTTCTTTTGGATACTTGGTATAGCAAGCTGAAACCGGGAGCGTTAGTTTTGGCACATGACCCTGTCGTTGAAAAATTCTCCGAAGATTTTAAAAAATATAATGAACGTATTGAAGATAAGCACAGATTTTCTGTCTCCGTAACATTGCCGATTGATCAGTGTGGTTTATGTATTAGCAGAACTATTTATTAAATGTAGAGGAGCTTGCTTTCATTATGATAAATGTAAGTGACTTGTCTTTAATTAATCTATCACTTGGAGAAATAAAAGGCGGGCCAAGTGAAAAATTGAGAAAATTTACCTCCTCTAAAGTTTTGGAGGAGTGGCAGGGCTATACAAGCCCTTATGGAATTTATGAATTACGCAGGGCCATACTTGATCACTTTCAACCTCTATATCAAAATAAACTGCAATTAAGTCAAGTATTAGTAACGGCAGGAGCATCAATGGCTTTAACATCAGTGTATTATTTAATTTCTAATAAAAGATTACTTATCCCCAATATAGGTTTCCCTTTATATAGAAAAACAGCTGCTCAATTAGGTGTACAATTGACTGAATATCATATTGGTCCCGAAAAAAACTGGAATCTTACAATTCAGCAAATAGAAGAGGGATTTAAAAGCGGAATAAGAGCATTGATCTGGAATAATCCTAACAACCCCCTCGGATTTATAGCGCCTAGCTATGTGGTTGAGGAAATGTGTGAATTATGTAAAAGATATAAAGCCTTATGTATTACGGATGAGGTCTATCGAGAATTTAACGGCGCGGTTGCAGTAACTAGTCCGAGTGAAATTATCCCAAATCAAACTATTTTTATTTATAGCTTTTCCAAATCTTATGGGCTAGCCGGTATTAGAGTGGGTTGTGTAATAGCTCATCCACAAATTATTGAGGGATTAAGGGAGGTTCATTGGAATTCGGGGATGTCTGTCTCTTGGATTGGTCAAGAAATTGCTAAGTATGCAATTGAATCACTACCTGATTACCCACATGACCTGTCTCAAAAAGTAAAAAAGCGCTTAAATAATGCAGTAATTTTTTTTCGGGAGAAGGATATACCATTTTATTTCCCAGATGGCGGAATTTATATCTGTATAGATACAAAAGATTTAGGAATAGATTCTGCACATTTCACAACAATTGTTAGGGAAAAGGCAAATTTACAATTAATGCCCGGGATGGCCTTCGGCAAAGAAAGTGCATCGATTGTTCGGCTAAATGCAGGGGTTGAAGATGATATATTTCATGAAGCTTTACAAAGAGTTGAACATGTTTATGCAGACCAAAAAGGCTTAAAGGAGACTTATGAATGACCACTTTAATTATTGGAGGCGGGTTAATAGGAGCTCATGTAGCACGGGAAATCGTTAATCAAAGAAAAGGAAATTTTATAATACTAGCCCATCGAATTGATCTTAGTTATATGAATTCGATTACTTCGATTAAAGGTGATCAGACGATAGAAAGAGCAATTACGAATTATGAAGATTTATCAAACATAATTAACTACTATCATATTAAAAATATAGTAATAGCGGCCGGCTCCCTGCATCCTTCCTTTAAAAAACATTCAGGAGCAGCGATATTAAATGAAAGCCAATTAATGTTATCGATCCAGACTGCATTGTTTAGACATTTCATCGATAATTTGGTATATATCAGTTCACTTGGTGTTTATGGTATTAGTGAGGAAAGAACAGAAGAAAGCCTCCCAGCCCCATACTCCAGTTACGGCATAACAAAGTTATATAATGAGCAAATTGTAAAAACAATTGCTCAGTATACGAACTGTAGAGTACTAGTAATAAGAGCTTGTGGTACAGTTGGCCCCAATCCCAATTTAAGTGGTAATTGGATGAGTAGTGCATTAAATAAAGTGATTCGATCTAATGATCAACAGGTGGAGTTAGATGATGCTTTATATAGTCCAAATGAATTCTTAGATGTTAGAGATTTATCTAGTTTTATTGTAAATAACCTAGAAAAAGGAAAATGTCTTGATATTGTAAATCTCGGTCCCGGCAAAGTAACAGATGGAAGGGAACTTGTAATAGAATTAAAGAAAATTTTCCATAAGAATTATACATACAGAAATAGGAATGATATTTTCTCAAAGACTAGCGAGCCATTACCGATAAATAAAGCTATTAAAGATTATAATTTTTCTCCAAAATACAATCTTAAAAGAACTTTAAAGTATATAGGGGAGTACTATGGAAAAATATGTATTAGAGCGAACAGAAATTAATATTGAATCACTTCCTGCCTTACATACTGGAATCGTGAATATAAACTTCCTAATTGGTGCAGCCAATGATCAACTTCCCACGGGGTCTGCCCATTTTTTGGAGCATATTTTTTGTTCTGCCCATAATTTTCAGAAAGGGAAGTTAACAGCTCAAACGCAACGGGATGAAACCAATTACTATTTCTATATTCCAGAGGAAAACATAGATTCTATTTTTAAATTAAATTGGCAAATCTCAATTGATGGTAAAATATTAGAGCAAGAAAGAAATACGATAATCAATGAAATTGAACAATTCAATTTAAATCCTAGGAATAAGGCTTTGGAATACCTTCAATCTCTTGTTTTTAACGGTAAGGGATATGGAAAATCTATATTAGGCAGTGAAAGACAAATTTCCCAGATTGATAAAATTGAGTTAGAAAGAGGGATAGAGTATTATAGTATTCCTGTATCTATTAATATTATAGGTCCTTGGAAAAAAGATTATCTAATTGATTGTATTAATAATTCAAGCATTATTAGAAAATCATATTCAAATGATACTAGTCAAATTCATCCTTTAACAATTGGCAGAGGAGAGACTTCCCTCCCAATAGATATGAAAATTCCCTTTATAGGCGGAGGATGGTATTTAAACTTAAACAAAACTGTCCGACATCATGTTGATATAGTAAAGAACATATGGGATATTAGGATAAAAAAATTAAATCCTGAGATTATTTTTAACCTTAGGATTAATCTTTATGAACATGGCGGAATTTTAACAATAGATTCAATCTCTAACAAAGCGGATAAGGATAGTATTGAAAAAATCATTTCAAATCTGAAACCCTTAATAAGTTTAGAAGAATTTAATAAAGCTTTAGTTAAGATACTTGTACATGAGCATCGATTATCAGAAGATTTACAAACGAGAATAGCTTATCGGAACTCCTTAGATCATCAGCCTCTTTTAACACTAGAAGAGACTCAAGAAGTTCAAAAAGTTATTATGAATCATATTCTTACAAATCATGGCCTTTATCTATTACACAATCCGCAAAATAAGATAAGCTATTTTCCCTTACACTATTTAAACATGACAACCCTAAAAGAGAAAAATCTATTTAAAGTAACAGATAATACAAAAGAGAAACAAAAGATAAAAGAGAAGAATAATCCTTCTATATATATAGGAAGAAAAGGTAGTCTTTACTATACAGCTTGTTCTTCCCCGCTGACAAAAAGATATCACGTGCTATTTCGCATAGATTGTAAGGGAATTGGAAGGCTTTTATTACCAAATGAGCTTCCATCAGAGATTTCAATAAGAGGAACCTTAGAAAATGTTAGATATGAAGGTTGGCATACTCTTTACCATATTTCTTTTTTCGAGGAAAAAAGCATGAAGGAGTCAATTATAAATTCATTAGCCTTTAAGTGGGATCATGAAAGATACGATTCTAAGATTAATGAAGAAAAGTTTATGATAAATCTGGAAATTGAAATGAAAAGAAGGATTACTAAAGCCTTAAAAACTACACCCAAAAAAGATAAAGCGAATCTCATCGGTATAAGTATTGTTACTCCAGAAGATTCATTTATCGATGAAGGCTATTTTGAAAATTTCCCCATTAATGAAAATAAAGCTTTTCTGTTACCTGAAAGGAATATTATAGAAAAAAGGACTATAAAAGCCAGGTTCCATGGGGTTGCAATCATCTGTCATTTACCGAAACAATCTTTATCTTCATTAATTCTTCAAGAAGCTGCTTTTGGAACGAATACTGCTTTTCCAACCTTAGAAAGTTTAGTCCGGAAGAACGGCCTTTCCTATCGAATAGTGCAAAGTTTAATATCCGATAACAATAAATTATATATTTTTTGGGGAATTCAATGTGACCCTAGTCATACATTTTTATTCAAAGATACTGTGAGGGAATGGATTATTTATCTGGGGAAATATGCTGATGAAGTTGAAAAATGGTTTAAAGATATGTGGGTGTATTTTAATCCCAAAAAACATAGTTCAATTTTACAATTAAGCAGAGATATCGACAGGATGGGCCAGTACTCCCCGCCAGTTATGACTAATAATCTAGATTTTAAAGAATTTATAAATGAACTCATGTTAGAAAAATTAACTGAGATTTTTTTCACCAAATGAAAAAGTTACGAGGGGGAAGAACATGAATCGGAACATCAAATTGCTTTGGGCTGCTGATGCAACTTCTATATTTGGTACGGCCATATATACTTTAGCACTGACGTTGTTGTCTTTTGAATATACAGATTCCGTTTTTGGAGCGGGAGCCATCCTTTTCACTTCTATCATACCCTACTTTTTCATAGGTATTTTTGCAGGCGTTATTAGCGATCGTGTTGATCGGAAAAAACTTATGATTTTATCTGATATTTTGCGTGGGATTTTATCGATTTCCATACCAATCGCATATGATTTAAATATATTAACAATACAACAAATAGTCATTGTCAGCTTTTTAATTACAACGCTAAGAGCCTTTTTTCATCCGGCAAATCAAGCAAGTGTACCTCTGCTCGTAGATGACATGAAAGATCTTAACAAAGTAAATTCATATATAGGTTCCACTCAGAATTTAGGAATGATGCTGGGTCCAACACTTGGCGGGATTCTATTAATATTTAACTTTAATGTTTCACAGCTCTTATATATTGACAGTTTAACCTATTTCTTATCAGCTCTATTTATCTACTTTATAAAATTCCCTGAAACTAAAAATGACTCTGGGAGTCATAAAACATCGATTTTAACAGATGCTTGGAATGGCATTAAATTTATTAGTATTGAAAACAAACCCATAGCAATTATAATGATTGCTTTTGCAACTCAATTGTTAGTTGGGGTTGGTGTAACCCAACTGGGGATTCCCAAAATTTTAAGTGCTATAGATATTTCAAGTGACAGTATGTTTGGTTATGTATTATCCGTTATCGCCCTGGCATCTACGATTGCTTCATTTTGGTTGGCATCTAGGAAGGTCAAAAGGCCAGTAATCTGGATTTTTACGGGATATGGCATCAGAGGGATCGCTTTTTTTCTTTTAGGTATTGCAAGTGGGATAGAGAGCATTATTATAGCAGCGGTCATAATTGGATTTGGCAGTACAATTTCTGGCACAACAATGACTACATTATTACAAGTAATGACTCCAAATAATATGTTAGGAAAGGTGATGGCAGTAAGATCTAGTATAGGTAACATTGCGGATGCTTTTGCATTCTTAATCGTTGGAGGTATATTGTCAGCATCCTCGTTATTTGTAGCTTTTACGATCATAGCTATTTACGTTTTTGCTACCACCGGTTTACTTTCATATTTTTGGTACAGAAGTATAAATAAAAAATCATCGCCACAAGCTGTTTATGAATCGACTCATTTTTAATCTAATTTAAAGAAAAGAGGTTATATCGTGTTTAAAGTATTGTTGATATCTGGAAGTCCAGCTAAACCTGCACATACTACCGCCTTAGTTAAAGAGGTAGGGTCACAGCTGCAAAAAAAAGGTTGTCAAATTACTATATGGGATTTGCAGGAAAGACCTCTTCCTTTTGTTGATCCATATTATCATCATCATCCCGAAAGAAATCCAGATCCAGTAGTAAAAGAATTTGTACAACTTACCATAGAAGCTGATTCTTTTGTTCTTGGGTCACCAAACTATCATAATTCTTATTCTGGTATTTTAAAAAATGCATTGGATATATTAAATATGGATAACTTCAATGGTAAACCCGTGGGTCTTGTTGCAAATGGTGGGGGAATCAGGAGTACTCAACCTTTAGATCATTTGCGAATTGTAGTTCGGGGTTTGCTGGGATTAGCTATTCCCATGCAAATTGCAGCTTGTAAAAGTGATTTTACTTTACAAGGAGAAACCTATATGATTAATTCAAGTGATATAAATAACCGTATAGCTGCTTTTACTAACCAATTAATAAATTATATGGAGAAACTAAATAATAAATCATACATAAAATAATTAACTTAGAATAGAAGGAAAAGCACGGAATGTTAATTCGTGCTTTTTCTTCTATTCTTGGTTTAAGAAAAAACATTTTGATGTTTTTCGGAAATAAAGAAAGTGAATGCATAATAATAGCACTCACTTTCACAGATTCTCATATTTCCATCGTCATAAATACACTATTTGGATCCTCTTTATAATCCGCAAACGGTTCACAATATTGGAATCCGAAGCTTACATACAGCTTTCTTGCCGGTTCAAAAGCTTCCATGGATCCTGTTTCCAAACTTACCCGCTGATAGCCTCTACGTTTCGCTTCTTCTAAGATATGCTGAAGCATTTGCCTGGCAATCCCTTTTCTTAAATGGGCCGAAGCCGTCCGCATTGATTTGACCTCTCCATGGTAACGATCAAGCTCTTTCAATGCCCCGCATCCAACTAATTGATTTCCTTCCCATACGCTCCAAAATGTAATTTCTGGTCTTCTTAATTTCTCAAGATCTAGTGCATGGACACTTTCAGGCGGAGAAATCATCCTCATATTAGCGAGATGCTCATTTAACAATTCAGCGATTTCGGTTCCTGTTAAATCATCTACTTTAATTTGCATCATATATTCCCCCATAGAATAGTTTATGTGGTGAATGTTCACTCACCCCATCTTCTCGGACTCCAAATGGTTCCCTCCATTTCTCCTTCCATTTGGTCAATTCGCTTTCTCTGTTCTTCTATGATATCCTGTGCGGCTTTCATGAGAGTACGAACATTATAGTTACTGGTATTGTCATAAATACGCTGTAATTCTTGCAGAATCCATGCCTCTTTTTCCATTGATCATAGTACCTCCATTCATTACCGATGATACATTTGATCTAACACAACTTTTAGACCGTCAATATGCTCCCGGTTCTCTTCTATTAGTTCGATTGTATAGTTTAATGTATTAGCATCATTAGATTGTAAAGTGGTTTGAGCTTGTTTTAATTGTTCAATCAGCCATTTTTCTCTTGTCGGTAAGCTGTTGTTGTTTTCCATCGTAAGCATCTGCCAGTATTGAATTAAGGTATCCATTTTTTGATCTTCTTCCATATAAGCAAATTGGAAAATCGTAAATGGTCTGAGATAGATCATGCCAGTTTTATGAGCCATTGCTTGAAAAGGTCTAGTTAATTCACTGATCGTAAATTGCTCATCACCGCCTGCCTGGTAATCTCTTTCCTGAACACCAATCATTAAGACTAAGCCAAATTGTTTTCCGGTTAAAGCCTTTCCTCTTGTCCCATACGCAAATCCTTCTTCTAACACAACGTCCTGCCAATGTTTTAAAAGGGGTGGTGAGCTGTACCAGTAAAAAGGAAACTGGAAAAGAATCCGATCATGTTGTTTTAATAATTCTTGTTCACTGGGCACATCAATGTTCCAGTCAGGGTAAACACCTTCTAAATGATGTATCGTTACATCTTCACGGTTCTTTATAGAACTCAAAAAATACTGCTGACTGCCGGAATCTATGAGATTTGGATGGGATACAATCAATAAGGTTTTCAAGTTTGGACCTCCTTGTAATCCTAAAAAACATCCTGGTTAATAGTGACAGGATGTTTTTGCTTGTTCTCTTGATCAATTCAAGTCTATCACATTCATTTTTACCTTTACACTACCACAATAATCGTGATCGAAGGAAGTAATTGAACATGTTCGATACAATGATTAAACATGGAAAAACCGACTGTTAGCTTGCCAGCCGGTTATATTTTTATTTCAGAGAGTTAACTTTCAAACACTTTAATATATCTAGAATTGTTTGTAAGTGCATGCCTTCATGAAAGATCGTCCGAATTAAAACTTGTTCCATTGTGTGCATCCCCATTTCTGTAGGAGGATATTCTACCTCTAGTCGGTCTCCATACATTTCTTTTATATGAGTGGGCTGTTTTCTTAACAGTTCTTTTAACTCAGCGAATGTAGGTGTTTCTGACGTGAAGTTAGCTGGGGATGTACTGAATCCAAACCATGTATTATACTCTTTTGGCACATCAGTGTCTTTCGTTAAGGCGTGGATCCATAAATACTGATCAAGGTAAATATGCCCCATATTCCAGCGGATGTTATTATTAAATCCTTGTGGAACACCCTCGGCTTCCTCTTCCGTAATACTGCTTAAAACGTCTAAAATATGGCTTCGGTAGGTCTCCAGTTGTGTAAATAAAAGGTCGTGCCGTTTTTCCATATCCTTATTTCCCCCTTTTTATAACAAGGAATATATATTCTATATGAGAAATTTTTCCTCCTGCCAAAGGTACATATATTTATTTAACAAAATATAAAAAGCAGTCGACATCTTCATTTTTCCTATCAGCCTTTTCGCATAGTAAATTTCTGCACAAACTGCACTAAATGGCGGTCAGGGAGATGTTTGGGGTTTTTAATTTATAGTTCTATAACCCTAGGCTTATAGACATATAATAAAGTATAATTTTTATAGTGAAATATAAATTCTGAAAATTTTTAATTTTATTATAGAAGTAATGGACTTTAGGAGGAATAACATGAGTATGAAACGAAAAATAAGTTTGTTGTATGTCCGCTTGATTTCTATATTGTTTATTGTTCAGGCCAGCTTCGGTATTTTTCTAAAACTTTATAAAGGTGAAACAGACGATTTAGTTCATAATGGCCTTCATGGCTTAATAGGAATAATCGGGATTCTTTCTAGTTTTGGGGAAAGTAAATTTGTAAACTCTCGAAAATTTTTATTGGGTTTTAGTTTGTTTTATACTAGCCTAGGTTTAATCGGATGGTTCTGGCCGAATCCTTTTGGTTTGATTCCACTCGGAGTAGCTGATAATGTTTTTCATATTTTAGTAGGTTTGTTGTCTTTCGCAGTTTACTTAACACTGGGAGAAAGGAAAAACAGGGAGGAAAAATGAATGGTAACAAGGATTATATTATGGGTCTTATTATCTGGAATTGGTATATACTTCATATCCTTACCTGATACGGGCCCGCGCTTAATCACCTTTAGTAAGGCACATGGACCTGGGATGGTAGATAGTTTAGGGATCTTATTGGTTATCTTAGGTTGGCTGATTTTAGTGTTAGGAATATGGGGAAGCAGAAAAGAAATCCTTCAGTATAAAGATTCGAAAACATTTAGTGCAGTTTTAATCATAATCGGCTTGGCATATGGCATGATCTTTGCTTCAGTTTTTTCAGATTTTACTCTCTGGTGGGCAGTTGGGATTGTTATTCTTCTGTTGGTGCATCTATGGTGTATATCTATAATTCTGAGAAGGGTGAAATAGTAGGGAAAAAGTAAGCAACAGTCCTTGTATAAAAAGGGCTTATCCATTGCAGGATAAACCCTTTTCGTGTTCATAAAATTTACTCAACAGGTGAAAGTTCACTTTCAGTTACCCATTTATGGTTTTTCACTTCTTCTCCGCCAGTAGCAGGTGTGTAATCGACCATATATACCGCCATTTGCTCGGCAGAATCAATGACGGCTGTAGCCCCTTCCATTCCCTCCATATGGCTAGCTTTAAGAACTACTTCATCTCCAGGTTTAAATGGTTCCTCGCCAGCATCTTGAAGCTCTTCATGAATGACCCATTTATGATTTTCAACTCTTTCACCGCCAGTAGTAGGAGTGTAAGAGACAGCATAGACGGTTGTATCATAGACACCAACAATTGTTGCAGTGGCACCCCTCATACCTTCCATATGATCAGTCTCGAGAATTGCCTGGCTTCCCACCTCATAGGCTGGATTTTCGGCTTCTTGTAAACCTTCAGGAACTTCTCCCGAGCTGGAATGGTTCATATCGCCATGGTCACCATGATTAGTTCCTTCACTTTCCTCCGAGTTTTCCATATCCCCTTGGTCCATACTTTCATCATCGGTGTTCGCACAAGCTCCAAGGAATAAGAGCAGAGCAATCATAAATGATAGTCTGGCTACGTTTTTTAACATATAGATTACCTCCTTTGTCGTTTGAAAATAGCATATAAAGAAAATGTGCAGAAAATATGGAGAAACTTGAAAAGGACTAAAATATAGCTGCAATAATCTGTTTACCCATTTACTGTTTTTTTATCCTTTATGGGGGTAAATTGAATTTTACTTTAAAATTTTAAATTAAATAAGCGTTATAAATCTGTAATAATAAGGTATAACGCTTTTTTGAATTTTTAAAACTCTAGAATCTGATATAACTCAGGGAGTTCCTTGATTTCATAGGTGGGAATCATATCAGTATGGTTCGGCTTTCTCATTGGATTAAACCAGCACGTATCCAGACCGGCTAAATATCCGCCTTTTATATCCGAACTTAAGGAATCACCAATGATTAAACCCTGTTCTGCAGAAAAATCAGGAATTCGTGCAAATACATAATCAAAAAACTGCTTCATAGGCTTTTGATAGCCGGTATCCTCTGAAACAAAATTATCTTTAAATAATGGATGCAGTCCTGAATTTTTAAGACGTTTATATTGAGTTTGGGAAACTCCATTCGTTACAACGAATAAATCATAGTGATCTTGTAGTTTTGAGATTAACTCGAGTGCCCCGTCTATCAGCTGATGGCCCTCTTCTAAGTATCGGCGATAGTTTGTTTCTATCAAAGCCCCATCTATCTCTATACCGTGCTCTTTAAATAAAAGGGAAAAGCGGGTATTCACGACTTCATCCCGATCTATTTTTCCATCTTCATAGGCTTTCCAAAGTGATTGGTTTATTTTTTGATAATCTACTTTGATTTCAGGAGTTAACTGTAAATTTTGATCCTTGAAAAGGGATTGTAAGGCTGTGTTTTCCGCGGCGTTAAAATCAAGTAAAGTATCGTCTAAATCAAAAAATAAAGTTTGGTATTTTTTCATGGGGCACCTCTCCGTTCTCTATTTTCTTCTAGTATAGCAAACTTTAAATAACATCAACTTTTTCATATTGAGCTTTGAAATATTAGAGGATTTTCTTTTATTCTATTCAAATATACTTGTATAGTTTATTATCAGATGGACTTAAAGAATACATGGGAAACGGGGTAAAAAAATGGCTCAAAATGCTTCACAAACGATTCCTCACTATTATGACTTATATCGATATTGTTCAATGTTAACAGGAACAAGGTGGGATGGTGAGGATTTGCTGCAAGAAACGATTATTAAAGTACTAAATCGGTTTTCGAATCTGGAACAGGCCAACATTTCAAAAGCGTATCTCTTTCGTATCGCTACTAATACCTGGATTGATTATTGTCGTAAAAATAAAATCAATGTTGAATTATTTGATGAGGGTCTTCATTCTCTTGAAGATAAAACATCATTACATATAAGAGAATCAATCGAAAGCTTGGTTCACCATTTACCTCCGAAAAGTGCAGCGATTATTCTGCTCGTTGATGTATTCCAATTTACAGCGAAAGAGACAGCTGACATGCTTGGTGATATGAATGAAGGGGCTGTTAAGACAGCGGTGCGGAGGGCAAGGCTGAAGTTGGCAAATGTAGAACGGGATGTAAAACATCAAGTTAACCAAAAAGCTAATGAAATCAATATTCACAGGCTAATTTGTGAATTTTCTGATGCGATTCGGACTCAAGAGCCCTTTGCCATTGTGGAGGCATATAAAGCACTTCAATCGATTGGTGTGCAAGTGGAGCGTAAGAAAGCAGCAAATCGCATATTTTTTACCTTTACAGACCCTGAAGGAAATATATTAATGGTTTCAAATTAAAAAGTTGATTTTTATGTTTCTTTTTTGCGTATTTTGACGTTTATATTGTGACTGACTATTTAGAAAGGAGAATTCTATGGGGGCAAAAATTAAAAACAAGATTTGGTGTAACTTTATTCATTTTTATGATTTGGAGAAGGAGGAAATTTAATGATAAAAATTGGAGCTGTGTTTATACCTGTTATTGATGTTGAAAAATCAATAGAGTGGTATAAAGATAAACTAGAGTTGGAACACGTAGGAACATGGCCAGAAAACACGGGAGCTGATTTTTATTTTAAAACCGAGAGGCAATATTTGACCCTAGTTAAGGTGGAAAAGAAACAGCCGATGGAATTTACTGCTAACCCTAAATATCAAAACCCTTATTTTAATTTTACAACTAATGATTTAGAAGCTTATCATAAAAAGTTGCAAAACAAGGGTGTAGACGTTACAAAAATAGAAGATCACGGTCCAATCGCAGGGTTCGATTTTTATGATCTTGATGGGAATAAGTTTGGAGTAATAGTGGATAAAGATGATTACGAAAAACGCTGAATTTGGCTTAGCCATTTTCAGCATTTTTTTATTAATATGAAGTCTAAATTTAATCGAAATGAAATATATTGATTATAAATGATTGAAAATGAAAGAAATTGATTGATTTATGAAAACGCTTAAGTTATTATTGTGTCAAAGAAAAGTTCCGCATCAATAAATTAATAATATTTAGAGGTAAACAAAAGAGTGAATGAAATTGACTGTTTTGTAAGCAGTTAATTAATCTTAGGAGGAAATACGATGCTAACGGAAGAAAGACATCGGATTATTCTAGAGCTGCTAGAGGCAAAAAAAATAGTAAGAATCCAGGAATTAGTTGAAGTTCTGTCTTCTTCAGAGTCAACGATTCGGCGTGATTTAAGTCAATTGGAGAGAAAGAAAAAGTTAAAACGTGTACATGGAGGCGCTTCTTTATTAAATCAGAAGAAAGAAGAGCTAAGTATTGATGAAAAGTTAACGAAAAATCTGGAAGAGAAAGACCAGATTGCAAAGTATGCAGCTACGTTGATAAAAGATGGGGATTGTATCTATTTGGATGCAGGCACTACAATCAATCAAATGATCCATTACATTTCTGCTCAGGACCTAACGGTCGTAACGAATGGATTAACTCATTTGGAGCAGCTGTTAGCTAAGAATATTAATACCTATCTGGTTGGCGGATGTATAAAGCAAAAAACAAGAGCACTTATTGGCCATGGTGCAATTGATAGTTTAAGTAAATATAGATTTGATAAAACTTTCTTAGGAGTTAATGGGATCCATATTGATTACGGCTATACTACGCCTGATCCGGAAGAGGCAGCTGTAAAAGCGATGGCCATTAACTTGGGTCAAAATGTATTTGTTCTTGCGGATCAAACCAAATTTCACGAAGTTACTTTTTCGAAAGTGGCAGATTTAGAAGAGGCAACCATTATAACAAATGAGACAGACCCTGAAACTATTGAAGAGTTTCGGAAAAAAACAAACATCGAGGTAGTTACAGAATGATTTATACATGTACGTTAAATCCATCTATCGATTATAAAATCGAAGCCAATGAATTACACATAGGGATGTTAAACCGCCCGGAGAAGACAGCCTTTTATCCGGGAGGGAAAGGAATCAATGTTTCATTAGTTTTAAAGAACTTAGATATCCAAAATATAGCGCTGGGATTTGTTGGCGGTTTTACAGGAGATTTTTTAAAAGACTGCCTAAAAAAGAAGGGAGTACTTTTCGATTTTATCGAGCACAATGAACCAACAAGAATTAATGTCAAAATAAAAACTAATTTAGAAGAAACAGAGATTAATGGGAATGGGGCTTATATTTCCAAAGAAGCAGAAGATGAATTTTTATTAAAGATGAATAGCTTGACCAAACATGATTATTTGATCATTTCGGGCAGTATCCCTTCTTCAGTTTCTAACAATATCTATGAAGAGATAGCAAAAATCTGCATGAAAAAAGAAGTACCTTTTATTGTAGATATTTCCGATTCTTCTTTACTGGATCTTTTAAAATATCGGCCGTTTTTAATCAAGCCAAACCAATATGAACTGGGTGAATTGCTTGGAATAGAAATCAATTCTAAAGAGGAAGTGATAAAGGCTGGAAAAGAATTAGTGGAAAGCGGTGCAGAAAATGTCATCGTTTCAATGGGAGGAAATGGAGCTATTTTTATCAATCATGAAATGCGGGCCTATGCAAAAGTACCCAAAGGTGATGTTAGAAGCTCTGTTGGTGCAGGTGATTCTACTGTTGCAGGTTTCCTTGCTTCTTATTTGAATAATAGGGACGTTATGGAAGCATTTCGTTATGGGGTTGCGTCTGGAACTGCTACAGCCTTTTCAATGGATTTATGTAAAAAAGATGAAGTTGAAAACATATTCCCGCAAGTAGAGATTGAAATATTACAATAAGGGGGCAAAAGGATGAAGATTACTGAATTGTTAAAGAAAGATACGATTCTTTTAGATTTAAAGTCTAGTACAAAACTGGCCGTTATTGACGAATTAGCTGATGTCCTTGATTCAGCTGGGAGATTAGCAGATAAAGAGAAATTTAAAGAGGAAATCTTGGCGAGAGAAGCTCAAAGCACAACAGGCATTGGTGAGGGGATCGCAATCCCACATGCAAAAACCAGTGCTGTTAAAGTGCCTTCGATCGCATTTGGAAGATCGAAGGCGGGAGTGGACTATGAAGCTCTAGATAATCAGCCAAGCCACTTGTTTTTTATGATTGCTGCCAGTGAAGGCGCAAACAGTGATCATTTAGAGACGCTGGCCAGGTTATCTTCAATGCTTATGGATCTATCGTTTAGACAGCAGTTGCTGGATGCAAAAACGGCCGAGGATGTCCTCACAGCGATAGACGAAAAAGAAAAGGAAAGGTTAGCTGAAGAGAGCGGGGATTTTGAAGGGATGAATGGCAGGAAAATTCTTGCCGTAACGGCTTGCCCAACAGGAATTGCTCATACGTATATGGCGGCTGATGCATTAAAGGCAAAGGCTAATGAATTAGGAATCGAAATAAAGGTCGAGACGCGTGGTTCAGGCGGTGCAAAAAATGTCTTAACAGCTGGCGAAATAAAGGATGCGGATGCCATTATTGTTGCAGCTGATACAAAGGTAGATATGGATCGCTTTAAAGGGAAAAAGGTTATCCAGGCGGGAGTGGCTGATGGAATCCGCAGACCTCAGGAATTAATTGAGAAAGCGCTTAGTGAAAATGCTCCGATTTATAAAGGCGGAGATGGCAAGTCACAAGATGAACCAGCTGGAGAAACTTCAACTAATCAAAATGCATTTTATAAGCACCTGATGAATGGGGTATCACACATGCTTCCATTCGTTGTAGGCGGAGGTATTTTAATCGCTATCGGATTTATTTTTGGTATTACTTCTCATGTGCCAGGTGATGAAAATTATAACCGGTTCGCTGAGGCATTAAATACGATTGGCGGCGGTAACGCATTTGGGCTCATGATTCCGGTTCTCGCAGGGTTTATTGCGATGAGTATAGCGGACCGGCCGGGGTTAGCTCCAGGTATGGTCGGCGGTTTCATGGCAGCGCAAGGCGGATCTGGGTTTTTAGGTGGTTTGATTGCAGGTTTTCTAGCGGGATATGTCGTGATTCTCCTTAAAAAAGCATTGCAAGGCTTACCGCAATCATTAGAAGGTATTAAGACCATTTTGCTTTACCCAGTCTTGGCTATATTTATTTCCGGTATGGTGATGTTTTTTGTAGTGGATAAGCCGGTAGCAGCATTTAACACGGCACTAGGCGAATGGCTGGCAGGTATGGGAACAACCAATGCAGTCATACTAGGATTGATTCTTGGTGGTATGATGGCGATTGATATGGGCGGTCCGATTAACAAAGCTGCCTATACATTCGGTATCGCAATGATTGCAGATGGGGTTTTAACACCACATGCGGCGATTATGGCCGGAGGAATGGTTCCGCCGCTAGGAATTGCATTAGCAACAACATTCTTCCGCAGAAAATTCACAAAGCAAGAACGGGAAGCAGGAAAAACGAATTATATTATGGGTGCATCGTTTATCACGGAGGGAGCGATTCCTTTTGCGGCAGCTGACCCAGGTCGTGTGATTCCTTCAATTGTTATAGGTTCAGCAGTAGCAGGTGCCCTATCTATGCTTTTCGAAATTGGATTACCAGCCCCTCACGGCGGCATATTTGTTATACCTCTCATAGAAGGGAACCCATTCTTATACGTGCTCGCAATCTTAATAGGAGCAGTCATTACGGCTATCCTGTTAGGGGTTTTAAAAAAGGAAGTTAAATAGATTATTAGTAGAGACACAACTTTAGATAGAGCTGTGTCTTTACTTTTGTTTCGGGGTTATATTTTGTCGGATTTACGGACCTGTATTTTTGGTGGAACTCGGCAAATATTCTGTTTTTAAGGTGAATGGCAGAGGATCTATCGGTTAAAATATAGTTCCATCGGTCAAAATCGTTTTTTACGATTCAAAATCCTGTTCTATGGGTCAAAATCAGGTGTCTATCGGTCAAATAATCGATTCTATCGGTCAAATCTGATATTCTATCAGTCAAAGTAGATTTCTACGGGTTAAAATCCTGTTTTATAAGTATAAACTAGGTTCTATGAGTCAAAAACCTGCCCTATCAGTCAAAATCGGTCTCTACAGCTAAAATCCTAATTATAATACCATCTAAATAAAGATTAATTTTGATATAATAGCGTAACTAAAAGGTGAGGAGAGTTTTGTTTTGCGTTCAATTCGAAAATTGTATCAGTTTTTTGTAGATATACCCAATGAAACAGGGTCAACTTTAAATGATCGTTATGAGGTTTTAAGAGTTCTAGGAACAGGCAGCTACGGCATTGTTTATCTTTGTAAAGATTTAAAGACCTTAGAGAATAAAATCATTAAACAGCTTAGGCCAAGTAAACGAAATAAAAGAAGGGAATTAGCACTGTTTGAGAATGAAATTAAGGTTCTGCGCTCCCTAAACCATTTACATGTGCCCAGTGTTTACGAAACTTTTTCGAGTAATGGGAACTACTTTTATGTAATGAGTTTTATAGAAGGGGACAATCTCGAAGATCTGATTTTTGAAAAGAAGAAAACCTTTAAAGAAAAAGAGTCTCTGCTTATTCTTACTGAGCTGCTGGAAATCGTAAATGAACTGCATTTCAATAGCATTTACCATCAAGATCTCCGAATTCCCAATATTATTATGCAAAACAATCATCCATATTTAATCGATTTTGGTTTATCTAAGCAAGTATTGAATGAGTCGAATCAACAAAAAATGCAAGAGCTCAAGCAGCAGGACTACTATGATCTTGGGGAAATACTTTTATTTATGCTTTATACGACGTACTCCTCCGAAAAGAAAAAAGCCCTTCCTTGGACGGAAGAACTTTCATTAGAAAAAGAAACGGTTTTTCTACTAAAAAGGCTATTAGGGATTAAAGATCCATACTTAAATAGTTGTGAAATATTAGCCGACCTTCAGGATGCACTTAAAGCCATGTAAACGAACATTAACTGCTGCTTCTGCCTTTTCTTTTATAGCGGTCGCTTCCGCTCATTGGGTATCGTTTATACCCTCGATGACTGCTGCTTCCTCGATGATAATGACCATGTCTTCTTTCGCTGCTGTCACGAGACAGTTGTTTAAGCTGTTTCAATATTTTTTTAAACATGTGTACCCTCATTTCATCTGGATTTTTTTAAGTCTAACACAGATTGAGATCAAACCATAATGATATGTATATTGAATGAACCCATATTTTTATTTTTAAAATACAAAAAATGATTGACAGATGTTAAATTTTGGTGGTACTATTTTCTCTTGTTCTATGAAAAGGGAGGGGAGAAGTTGATCCGTTTAGAAGGAATTAGCAAGACATATAAGGTCGCCAAGCGGACTTCCGGACTGCTTCAGGCAGCCAAATCGCTTATTTACAGGGAACACACCATTATTCCCGCACTTAATGATATTTCATTTTCAATCGAACCGGGCGAAGTTGTAGGTTACATTGGTCCAAATGGAGCGGGGAAATCGACAACCATTAAGATTATGAGCGGAATCCTGATGCCGGATTCGGGAAGTTGTACGATTATGGGCTATACTCCATGGAAGGATCGGGTCCAGTATGTAAGGAGTATTGGAGTTGTTTTTGGGCAACGGTCGCAGTTATGGTGGGATGTTCCAGTTATCGATTCGTATGAGTTGCTGCGTGAAATTTATAAGGTGCCAGAGGGAGAGTATAAATATAATTTAGACTTGCTGGTTGAAACGCTAGAACTGGAGGGATTTATCCATTCTCCTGTCAGACAGCTCAGCTTAGGACAGCGAATGCGATGCGAGATTGCTGCATCTCTGCTGCACAGTCCTAAGATTTTATTTTTAGATGAACCGACAATCGGACTCGATGCCGTTTCAAAAATAGCGGTTCGTGAGTTTATTAAAAAAATAAATAAGGAAAAAGAGGTAACGGTAATCCTGACGACTCATGATATGAGTGATATTGAAGCCCTAGCTGACCGGGTGATTTTAATAGGAAAAGGAACGTTATTATATGATGGCAGTTTAGAAACATTACGTAAACGCTTCGGTAAGAATAAGACCATTACGGTAGACTATCAGGAAAATCAGAAGCCCTTTGAAATTCAAGGTGCGACTCTACTCTCTTGGTCACCACATCGCGCAGTCTTAAGTGTGGATACAAGCATCCATCCTACCTCAGATATAATGGCCCAATTGTCGCAAAAGCTTGCTATCATGGATGTGGCTATTGAAACAAGACCGATTGAGGAAATGATTGTAGAGCTTTATAAGGAGTATCAAATATGAATATTTACTACTCTGTCTTAAAGCTTCGTCTCCTGATTGGGTTACAGTATCGGGCAGCAGCCCTTGCTGGAGTGGCGACCCAATTTTTCTGGGGTTTTATGTATATTATGATTTTTGAGGCGTTTTATGAAAATGCGTTTGTGTCTCCGCCGATGTCCTTGAAAGAAATTATCACCTATATCTGGCTGCAGCAATCATTGCTTGCCTTTATTGCATTATGGTTTCGGGATCAAGAGTTATTTCAGCTGATTACGAGCGGAAATATTGCCTATGAGCTATGCCGCCCGTCTGATTTATATGCATTCTGGTACGCCAAGCTTTTAGCGCAGCGTTTATCGAGTGCTTTCCTTCGCTGTTTTCCCATTTTAATTGTCGCCTTTTTACTGCCAAAGCCATACAACATGACCCTTCCTCCCAGTCTGACAACCGGTCTATTATTTATATTATCTGTCACATTTGGGCTGCTTCTAATTGTCGCCATTTCTATGATTATTTACATATCTGTTTTCATCACGATGTCTCCAGTTGGTTCATTGTTAGTGTTAGGCGTTGCCGGGGAATTTTTTGCAGGTTTAATTATCCCGCTCCCGCTCATGCCCGACTGGCTTCAAAATATTGCCTATGCGCTGCCTTTTCACTTTACGGCTGATTTTCCTTTCCGCGTCTATTCGGGACATATTCCCCAAGGTAAAGCTATCCAGGGAATAATGTTTCAGGTGATCTGGCTTGTGGTTCTGCTCATCTTTGGCAGGGTGTGGATGCAAAAAGTACTAAAACGGGTTGTCGTACAAGGAGGATAGCATCAAGTGAGTCTGTATTTTTATTACTTACAAATTTTGTTTAAGTCGCAAATGCAATATCGAACCTCCTTCTGGCTGTTATCTCTGGGTCAATTTTTTATTCCCTTTTCAGTTTTCGCAGGACTCTATTTTTTATTTGAGCAGTTTGGACAAATTAAAGGCTGGCAATTTTTCGAGGTGGCACTTTGCTTTGCGATTATTCATATGGCCTTTTCGATTAGTGAGTGCTTTGCGCGCGGGTTTGATTCGTTCTCAAGCTTAGTGGTCAATGGAGAGTTTGACCGGGTGCTTGTTCGTCCCAGGAGTACTGTTATCCAAGTTTTAGGATCGAAATTTGAGTTTACGAGAGTTGGAAGGTTAGCGCAAAGCATTATTGTCTTGATTTGGGCTTTAGCCAATTTATCCATTGATTGGAGCTTAATGAAGGGACCGACTCTAATGTTTATGGTGTTAAGCGGGATGATGATATTTACAGGAATCTACATTCTGGCTGCCACCTTATGTTTTTGGACGATTCAAGGATTAGAGGTAACTAACATCTTTACCGATGGCGGGAGGGAGATGGCACAATATCCGCTCAATATTTATCAGAAGTGGATTGGGAAATTTTTCACCTATGTCATCCCTTTCGGCACGGTCAACTATATTCCGCTTCTATACCTTCTCGGCAAAACGGAGGGGAATGATATGCTTTATCCGTTTACTCCCCTTTTAGGAAGCTTATTTATTATTCCGTGTCTTTTTATATGGCATCATGGAGTAAAACATTATCGGTCAACGGGGTCATGATATATTAATATAAAGATAGGGTATATCAAAATCAATAGCTAGAAAGGCAGTTGGGAAAGTGCCTTTCTAGCTTATTTTATTGGACTTTAGAAAGGGGTTTTTGCCCTATCATAGGCCAGCTTTTATGCGGGGTCGTCCCGAATAGCAGTAAAAATAAAGTATATATAAAGCCGTTTGTTAAACTGGGCCGAAGCTGGATATGGCTACAGTGTTACTCTATCAAACAGAGACTGAACCTTTGAACAAATGCTTAAGATCATTAAAACGATGGAGTATGTCGAAGTGAATTAATGGCTGAATTCCGTAACAGCTCCAGGCGAGTGGCAGTAACGGAATTTTTTCTTACAATATAAAATTAATGAACATTAGGAAAAAGTATACAAATAAAAATATTTGTCGAGTATGGTAAAAGCAATCCATTTGTATGACTTCGGCTAATGGGATGGGTTAAAACATGAAAATGTCATATTTAACGCTAGAAATCATAACTGGATTTTTCCTCTTATTTATCATTGTAAAGGTACTTGGGAAGAAAATGATTAATCAAATTACCCCATTTACTTTTATTGCGTCCATCGTATTAGGTGAGTTATTAGGAAATGCCATTTATGATGATAAGGCTTCTTTTATACATTTAGTATACGCGATGACTCTGTGGGCACTTCTGCTGCTTACCGTTGAGCTTTTTGGGCAAAAGTTTTTAAAATTGCGTGGAATTTTTGAAGGAAAGCCATCGGTATTAATTCGTAACGGGGTTGTAAATCGAGAAGAACTGAAGAAAAATCGAATGAATATTAATCAATTACAAAGTCTTTTGCGGCAGTCTGAGACATTTTCAATCCGAGAAGTTGCCTATTGTTATTTAGAGGTAAACGGCTCTATTAGTATACTTAAAAAATCTCCGAAACAAAAGATGCAACAAGAAGATCTCAATCTTCCGCCGAAGCCTGTATATGTCCCGGTAACAATAGTCCGGGACGGGGAGTTATTAAAGGATGAATTAGTTGAACTTGGCCGGGATGAAAAGTGGCTGATGCTTCAGCTGCAAGCGCAAGGAGTAAGTGGATATCAGGAAGTTTTTATTGCGGAATGGCTAGAAGGTGAAGGATTATTCGTCCAAACCTTTGATCAGGGAGATTGACTTTAGTAAATTCACAATCAAGCTGGTCAAGTTAGCAATTAAAAAGAAATTACATAAGTTGTTGCATGGTAGCATAGAAAGGGATATGAAAAAAATCGGAAGGTATATTCGTGAAGGGAGAAATAATCATGTCAATTAGTAACAAAGAATTACCTTGGTTTTTCTCGGAAGTGGAGTGGATTCTGGAACGCAAGAAACCTATAGAAGAGGAGTCTGCTTATGCAAGCGACTTTTTGAACGCTAATCGAAGTAAGTTGTCGAAGGATGAGATTAAAAAGAACTATGTATTGGAGGGAACCGAGGGAAATGTTAGCCTGCAGGATCTTTTCAAAGGACGTAATCAGCTGATCGTCTGCCATTTTATGTTTGACCCAAGCTGGGAACAGGGATGCCCGCACTGCTCTCTAGGCGCTGACAAAGTCTCAGATGACTACATTAATTATATGCATGACCGGGAAACTACTTTTGTTTATGTCTCCCGGGCTCCGTTGACAAAGCTCGAGGCATATAAGAACCAAAAGGGATGGAGTTTCCCTTGGTATTCTTCGTACGGAAGTGACTTTAACTATGATTTCAAGGCAACCACTGAAGAAGGGGAAAAAGCAGGGGTGAGCATCTTCATTCGAGATGGCAACAGCATCTACCGGGTAATACAGAAAGTAAGCTAGGTTATTTCAATCCAGAAATAAATTATAAAAGACATGGGACAATCACTTTGATGCCATGTCTTTTTATACTGGTTAAACAATCTAAATATTAATACAATACTTTATTTTGAAAAGGGAGGAAGAATGGATGCTAAGCAAAATCCAAAAAATCACCCCAAACCTATGGTTCGATACACAAGCAGAAGAAGCGGCGGAGTTTTATTGTACAATCTTTGAAAATTCCAAAGTCGGAAAAATGAACCGTTACGGAAACGAGGGGCAAGAAGTTCACGGGATGCCGGCAGGAACCGTATTAACCGTCCAATTCCAACTGGAAGGGCAAGATTTTGTCGCACTAAATGGTGGTCCTCATTTCAAATTCTCTGAGGCAATATCCTTTATCGTTAACTGTGAAACGCAAGAAGAGGTGGACTATTATTGGAAAAAACTCAGTGATGGCGGAGATGAAAAAGCACAAATGTGCGGCTGGCTAAAGGATAAGTTCGGAGTATCGTGGCAAATCATTCCTGTCTCTCTAACAGAGATGATCAGCGATTCCGATTCTGAAAAATCACAAAGAGCGATGAAAGCAATGCTTCAAATGAAGAAAATTGACATAAAAACGTTAAAGCAGGCGTATGATGGGTAGGCTGATTTCGGGAGAGAGAAGAACACGGTACAATATCTATCGAAAGGAAGAGGTGTGTTTCTGAAAAAAGTGATCCCCTTTTAGACAGTCGAAACCTTCTTTCTTTTAGAATTAATGAAGCGCAGGATCTGTCTGCTTTTACAGAACTCTGCGCTTTTATAATGAACATACGACTATTACAGCGTTACTTCAAATGATTAGGCTGCTTTTCGATTAAATCCTATCCCTCCTTTTTTAAAGCGAATAAACACTAGTGTTAATATCCCATGAATAGCTAATACACCGATGAGGAGCTTAACTAATAGTGAAGTTTCAGGTGCATAAGTGTCGATCGTATGCCAGGGGGTGCCAAATATATACGTTAATACCGGGATGAAGGCTATAGATAATCCAATCGAAATCACGCCGATTGATCCCGCAGCCTTATTACGGATGTTTGGCTTTCTCTTATGGTGGAACAAATGCCAACCTGACAATAGTGTAACAATGATCACTAGACTTAATGACATCCATTGCATCTGATAACTTGCTTCAGGCAGCGCTGGAACTTCGTTTCCCTCCATGATCGCTTTGATGCCTTCTCTCATATAAGTCGTATGAAGTACTTCGGAATAATTGTTCTTATTTGTCAGTAAAACAAAACCGTAATTCTGATCTGGATCAAGGAATAGCTCAGCTCGTGAATCGGGCGTTTCACCTCCGTGAAAATAGTATGCATCTTCTGGGTTTTCAGAGATTCTCCACCCTAATCCATAGAACATATCCTCTTTTCTATGAATTTGGGGAGAAATATATTCTGCGAAAATTGAAGCTGAAAGTAATTCCTCTCCGCCATCTAGCAAGAACTCAACGTATTTGACCATGTCGTTGGAAGTAGACGTTATATAGCCATAAGGGGCACCACTGTCGTCAAAAAAGATCTCACTTTTCACGGGTTTTCCAAACCAAGATTGAAAGCCAGGCTGATAACCTAAACTAGATGCAGCCTCATAGGTGGACACAGTTTTACTCATACCTAATTCTGAAAAAACCTCTGTCTCCATATAATCAGCAAAAGTCTGGTTTGTGACCTCCTCAATAATAAGACCTAAAAGCAAATAGTTAGCAGCACTATACTGGTGAGTTTCTCCCGGTTCAGACCTGAGTGTAACCGTACCAAGCTGAGCAACCGCTTGACTAATCGCATCTTCACCTCTTAAATTCAGTTCAGCAACCTTTAATCCATCATAAGAGCTGATACCGCTCGTATGGGCCAGAAGATGGCGAATTGTTATGTCTTTTTCAAAGGCACCCTTATCGTAAGAAAATGAAGGAATATACGTATTAATTGCCTGATCCAGATCAAGTGTCTGCTCCTCTGCCAATTTCATAATCGCAAGGCTGGTCAAAGGCTTACTGACGGATCCAATCGTAAATAATGTATCCTCTGTAACAGGCGTGCCGTCACTTTGAACCCCCCAGCTTTCTTGGAAAACTAGTTCTCCATCCTTTATTACCGCTAAAGTAGCACCGGGAATTTGGTAATCATCAAGTGCTTGCTCCATATAATCCCTTAAGGACTGTGTCGTATGATCATCCTCCGCTTGAACAGGAAACGGAATACATAACAAGATAAGTAATAGTAGGCATAGTTTTAGTTTTTTCATTATGATACTCCTAAATTAATCTTTTGTGTGTTTTTGGTTGGTTGACTAACCAATATCGTTGAAATAGAAACCTATTTTCTCAAATAGATCTCTAGGAGTCCTACTAGCAACTGATAAGCTTTATCTATATCAAAATCGGGATCTACAATTTTCTGCAGGGCCAAACCATCGAAGCAGGCTAATAAAATACCAGCCATCTCAGTTGAGTCATCATATTGTTGGCCGACAATGTGCTTTAATGGTTCAGACAAGCTATCCCTCCCACTTTTTAAAATAGAAGCTGCTTCCTTCCGAACCCCTTCATTTTTTAGCCCGAGAGAAAAAATCTCATAGCGTAAGCGATACCAATCCGGTTCTTTATCTGACCGCTCTTTAATTTCCTTAAAGACATCAAATGGTGATAAAGAATATTTTTCATCCCCATCATACTTTTGGTGATAGTGACTTTGAATTTTTTGTTGAACGGCAAATAATATTTCTTCTTTGTTCTTAAAGTAATAGTGAACTAGACCGGGTGTAATCTCCGCTTCGTTTGCAATGTCTTTTATCGATGCATTTGCATAGCCTTTTCTTGCAAATACCTTATAGGCAGCATCAATTAAGAGTTGACGCTTATCTTCCTTCTTACTCATACTTTCACCTCAATTGTTTGGTCAACCAACCAAATTATAGTGCTAACTAGAAACTAAGTCAATCTTTAATTAAAAGGATTACTTAGAATCCGTTAATCTAGAAAAAGAAGCAACCATCCAAACCCTAACTAGTAAAGGACAATTACTTCTTTTTTGTATTATGGGGCACGTCGGTCGTTAAATTCGCCACGTGCTTTATATATTATTTTCCGAATGCTTTCGATGGACAAATTGTACTTTTTCTCTAATTCCTCAAAAGACCAGCCATCACTGTATAATTGATAAATTTCTTCATTTCTTCGAGCAAGTAATCGACGGGAACCGTTTATTTCGCCCCATCCAGCTCGCTGATTGTTTTGCTTAGGGATATAAATCAGTTCGCCTTGAATATGCTTCTGTACTTCCTTCAGCAAGCTAGGAGGGAACACCTCTTTTCCATTTTTGTATTGCAAAATTTACGTCCTCCTTATTCAGGTGTACGTGAAAAAACAATTTCGCATGTTTCATGTTTCATGTCTCTCCTTTCGCTCGTAAATTGATCGTACAGTTTACAAAAATGTGTAGGCATAACACATATTTATAGTATAAGTGGAATTTGTGCTTGCGGGAAGTCATAATGTTCAGAAAATATTAAGGACCGCCATTGCAGCGGTCCCATACTATGAGATTCCGACTAAGCGGAAATCACCTCATATATTGTGATCAAACCAATCAGCCCCCTTTCGCTAATTTTTGTCGGTCCGACACCTTTATTAACGCACAGAATCACCAGTGCAAACAAGTGAAGAAATAAATATAATCATTTTTTACCTGGCTTTTATTGATATTTCACCTGCATTTTAATGGACAGGACTTAAGTCTTATTTAATTTTGGCAACATTTCGCGTGACAAAATGCTCTTTTCTTTAAATTGAAACCGCTTTACATCACCTTTATCATTAAGTTGTACGATAGAATCTAGCATGTTTAGATAGATTAATGGTTGAAAGAAAGGAGCAAAATGTATGTCAAAAGTAGCAGAGACACAAAAGTCTGATTTTCGTGTGAAGATTCAGCGCTTTGGCAGTTATTTAAGCGGCATGATTATGCCGAATATCGGTGCTTTTATTGCTTGGGGTCTTATAACAGCATTATTTATTCCTACTGGCTGGTTTCCAAATGAAGAATTAGGTCAGCTCGTTGGACCGATGATTAGCTTTTTACTTCCATTATTAATTGGATATACAGGCGGTAAGATGATTTATGAAGGCCGCGGTGGAGTTGTTGGGGCAACAGCAACAATGGGGGTTATCGTCGGTTCTGATATTCCGATGTTCCTCGGGGCTATGATTATGGGACCGCTTGGCGGCTGGTTAATTAAAAAAGTAGACCAAGTCATTCAGCCTAAGGTTAAACAAGGCTTTGAGATGTTAGTTAATAACTTCTCTGCAGGGATCCTTGCTGCTATTTTAACGGTCATTGCCTATTGGGCGATTGGCCCAGTAGTAGAAGGTTTAAACACGGTTTTAGCTGCCGGGGTTGAAGTGATTGTAAATGCTGGTTTACTTCCGCTCGCTAATATTTTCATAGAACCAGCGAAAGTTCTATTCTTAAACAATGCGATTAACCATGGAATTTTAAGTCCGCTTGGTGCGGAGCAAGCAGCAGATACAGGAAAATCCATTCTATTTTTACTTGAAACAAACCCAGGACCAGGTCTTGGCATCCTGCTTGCTTTCATGTTTTTTGGAAAAGGTACAGCAAGACAAACATCACCGGGAGCGGCGATTATCCACTTCTTCGGTGGTATTCATGAGATTTATTTCCCTTATATCTTAATGAAGCCACTATTAATTTTGGCAGCGATCGCAGGTGGAATCAGTGGTGTATTTACCTTTACATTATTCAATGTAGGGTTGGTGGCGCCTCCATCACCAGGAAGTATCTTTGCCCTTATGGCGATGACGCCAAAAGGCGGCGGCCACTTAGGCGTGCTGCTTGGAGTTCTGGTTGCTACAGCTGTTTCCTTTGCGATTGCTTCTCTGATTTTAAAAACAAGTAAGCAGGACGAGGAAGAGGATATTACGAAGGCTGCTGCTAAAATGGAAGAGATGAAGGGTAAAAAGAGTTCTGTAGCAGAAACCTTTGAAGCACCAAAAGCAAATGAAATCCATTCATTTGATGCTAAAAATGTAAATAAAATTATCTTTGCTTGTGATGCAGGAATGGGTTCAAGTGCGATGGGAGCTTCTATTTTAAGAAATAAAGCCCAAAAAGCAGGATTAAACATTGATATTACCAATACAGCGATTAGCAATATCCCTGATGATGCTGATATTGTCATAACACATAAAGACTTAACGCCGCGGGCGAAAGAAAAATTACCAACCGCTCATCATATTTCTGTGGATAACTTCTTAAATAGTCCGAAGTATGATGAACTGATAGAAGATCTAAAATAATATCAACCAGCAAGGCTAACTCTAATAGTGGAGTTAGCCTTCGTTCATTTTAATTTTGGCAACAATAAACGTGACGAAATTTTAAATTCATTTCCTTGTGATTAATATAAACGGGCTTTATTATAAGATTGACAAAACAAAAATAGTAATTTAATTTTGTCAACAAGTTTCTCGTAATAGGCCTGTATGTGGAGTGGATCGAATGTATATCTCTGCAAGAGAGCGAAAGATATTGGAGCTTTTACTTAACCATTATGAAGAAATGACAGTTAAAGATCTTGCCAATGAGTTAGCTGTTAGCCCTCGTACCGTTCATCGTGATTTAAAAGGGGTAGAGGAAATTCTGCAAGAGAATAGTCTGGAGCTTAATAAGAAATCCGGAATCGGTATTCAGATAATAGGAAATCAAGAGGATCGAGAAAAATTACGGCTTTTTCTTTTTCATTTGTCTCATCATGAATATACACCAGAAGAAAGGCAAACCTTTGTCTTGTCAGCATTATTAGATGCAAACGAGCCCGTAAAGCTGCTGGCATTAGCGAATGAACTAAATGTGACAATTGCAACGATTAGTCATGACTTAAATAAAATTGAAGAGCAAGTTAAGCCATTTGGGTTAACATTACTAAGAAAACGCGGATATGGTGTAGAAGTAATAGGAAAAGAATCAGCTAAGCGAAAAGCTATGAGTAAGCTGATTATGGAGAATATAGAGGAATCTGAGCTGCTTTCTATTTTAAAAGAAACAATCCAAAAAAAGTCCGCCCAAACAGAGGATACAATTACAGATCGGCTGCTTGGACTCGTTGACAAAAAGAAGCTTTTGATTATCGAAAAACAAATTGAAACTATTAAAGATGATCTTCCTTATTCACTTGCAGACAGCGCCTATATCGGGCTAGTCGTTCATTTAGCTTTAGCGATCGAACGAATTCAGCACGGGGAAGAAATCCATTTTGACCAAGATTTCCTCGAAGGCCTGAAAGACACGAAGGAATTTGAAGTCGCCCAAAAAATTGTAGCAAATCTTGAGGGAGTCTTTCGGATTCATATCTCTCCTGGAGAAATAGGCTATATCACGATGCATTTATTGGGGGCAAAGCTGCGTACGGATCATGATGACCTATTTGAAGAATTGAGTATCCAAGTTGGATATTCTGCACAAAAACTAATTCACTTTGTTAGTGAAGAAATTGGTTTTGATTTAACGAGAAATATATCCTTATTACAAGGATTGGTCGCCCATTTAAGACCTGCTTTATATCGTATAAAACAGAACATGGGTATATCGAACCCGCTTCTTCCTAGAATTGAACTGGAATATAACGATATGTTTTCAATCCTAGAAAAGGCTGTAAAAGTGATTTTTCCAGATTTAGAAGTGCCTAAAGAGGAAATTGGCTATTTAGTGATGCACTTTGCTTCCGCTCTTTTAAATAAAGAGCAAGATACAGAACATAACATATTGGTTGTCTGCTCGAGCGGGATCGGGACTTCGAAAATCCTTTCAACTAAATTAAAGCAAGAAATACCAGGACTTAAGACAGTGAATGCATCTTTGTTTGATTTAGAAAAAACAAATGTGAAGGAATTTGATGCGATTGTCACAACTGTTCCTTTAAAAGATCTAAAAGAGGATTATTTGGTTGTAAGTCCGCTTTTGTCAGCAGAAGAGGTAAATAAAATAAAAAGGCTGTTACTCACAAAACAAACCTTCTCTAACCAGAGGCAAAAAGTTAGAACAGAAGCTCGCCCGTTTGATCACGGGGACTTTTTGGAACAATTACAAAAGATAAAAAACTATTCAGCGGCTATATACGAGATTTTAAGCAGCTTTGGTGTGTATCATTTAGAAGCTGATTCTGTTGAAGGGGCATTAAATCAAGTATGTGATTCCCTTTATATGCAAAACGCAATAAGTCATATTCCGAAGGTGATTGAAGATCTTTTAAGACGGGAACATATCGGCGGGCTCGGAATTCCGGGAACATCCCTAGCTTTATATCATACGAAAAGCGAGTATGTTCAAGTACCATGCTTTACCGTGTGCAGGCTCAATCATCCTATATCAGTAAGATCGATGGATGGTTCCCAAATCGAAATGAATTCACTTCTTCTTTTGCTATCCCCGAAAGAAGCGGATGAAGAATCATTAGAAATATTAAGTTCGATTAGCTCCCTTATTATTCGGGATGAACGATCGATCAAGATGTTTCAGTTAAGTCAAGAGGATGAACTGGCCGATTTTTTAGGTGCAGAACTGAAAGCTATTTATCAAGAAAAAGTAAAATAAAGGAGTGCACAACATGACAAACGCAATCTTTACTAAAGAAAATATCATCCTTAATGCAAGTTTTTCTACTAAAGAAGAGGCGATTAGAAGTACTGGGCAAATCTTAGTAAATAAAGGGTACACAGAACCAGAATATATTGAAAAAATGTTGGAACGGGAAGAATTAACATCGACCTATATGGGAAATTTTGTGGCGATTCCTCACGGTACAGAGGATGCAAAGAAATCGGTAAAGTCTTCAGGGCTATCCCTGGTTCAGGTTCCAGACGGAGTCGATTTTGGCGGCGGAAACATTGTGAAAGTCTTAATCGGAATTGCGGGTAAAGACGGAGAGCACTTAGAGATTTTATCAAAAATCGCGATTGTTTGCTCGGAGGAAGAAAATATTCAAAAAATAGTTGAAGCAAAGACGTCTGAAGAGATTTTAAGCTTATTTAATGAGGTGAATTAAATGCTTGCAATCCATTTTGGAGCAGGGAACATCGGGAGAGGCTTTATTGGAAGTCTTTTATCAAATGCAGGCTATCAGGTGTGCTTTGTAGACGTAAATGCAGAGATTGTAAATTTAATAAATGAAAAACAAGAATACCGCGTAGTGCTAGCTGATGAAAAAAGTCAAGAAACAATCGTTAAAAATGTAAAAGCCATTAATAGCATACAAAATCCAGAGGCTGTGATGGACGCGATTGCTGCTGCTGACATTGTG
Source organism: Bacillus oleivorans (assembly GCF_900207585.1). Classification (GTDB taxonomy): domain Bacteria; phylum Bacillota; class Bacilli; order Bacillales; family JC228; genus Bacillus_BF; species Bacillus_BF oleivorans. Next base: position 83,874 of record NZ_OAOP01000009.1, read on the forward strand.
ACGACAGCAGTGGGTCCTAACGTACTGGTGATTATTTCCGATCTTATTGCAAATGGTTTAAGAAAAAGGCTGGAACAAACGGACAAGTCCCTTAATTTGATTGCCTGTGAGAACATGATTGGAGGAAGTGCTTTTCTTAAGGAGAAAGTGTACGAAAAACTATCCCAAGCTGAAAAGCAACAGTTCGATCAATATTTTGCTTTTCCCAATGCGGCAGTGGATCGGATCGTTCCTAATCAAAGTAATGAAGATAAATTAATGGTATCTGTTGAACCGTTTTATGAATGGGTTGTCGACCAGTCTCAGATGGTGGGAGTAATTCCGGATATTGAAGGCATAACCTTTGTTAATGACTTAAAACCTTATATTGAAAGAAAGCTGTTTACGGTTAACACAGGCCATGCTGTTGCAGCATATTTAGGATTTCAAGCAGGTTTAAAAACAATCAAGGACGCGATGGAAGATCCTGAGGTTTCACAAACCGTTCATGAGGCACTAAAGGAAACAGGTTCTGTTTTAGTGAAGAAATATAGCTTTGATGATGAGCATATGAAATATATAAAAAAAATTATAGCCAGGTTTATGAATCCTTATATCAATGACGAAATACCGAGAGTAGCAAGAGGTCCTATTCGTAAGCTTGGAGCGAATGACCGTTTGGTGGGGCCAGCTGTTCAATATTATGAATACTTAAAAGGACATCCTGTTCACTTAGTGAAAGGGATAGCGGCAGCTCTTCAATACGATTTTCCACAAGATGAGGAAGCTGTTAAATTACAGGAAAAAGTGAAAGAGAAGGGATATGAAGGAGCAATGAAGGAAATTTGCGGAATTGCACCGGATCACCCTTTATTCTCACTAGTTTTATCGCAGTTAGCCAAATAGAATGATTGAAGCACTGATGGCCGGTTAAGATCGGTCATCAGTGCTTTTTAGTTCTGACTAACTTTTGAATATTCATAACAAAATTATATTTAGAAACCATTAACCGTTCCGATTCAATAAATGGGCATATAATTATTCTATTATTTTTGAAATATTATATTTTTATAAAATACTATTCCAAAAAATGCAATTTGAATTTTTATGAAAATTTATGCATAATAGGACTATAGTGATTTAGCGTATTAAAGCAACTAGATTACTAGATTAGATGATTAGGAGTTGTGCCAATTGGAAAAGAATCTGGTTCTTACAACTATTGAAGAAGTATATCAGGATGTCATCACATGGCGTCGACAATTCCATGAAAATCCAGAGCTGTCATTTCAAGAATTCCGAACCTCTCAATATGTTTACGATTTGCTTGAAAGCTTCGGAGGGTTTGAGCTTTCAAGACCAACAAAAACAAGTGTTGTAGCCCGGTTAAAGGGGTCAAAACCAGGTAAGGTAATTGCTCTACGTGCTGATATGGATGCTTTGCCAATTCAGGAAGAGACGGGATTGCCATTTGCATCAAAAAAAGATGGCGTTATGCATGCCTGCGGCCATGATGGTCATACAGCCATGCTGCTCGGAGCTGCCAAAGTTTTAAAAGATTATAAAGAATCATTAAGCGGAGAAATTGTTTTCCTTTTTCAGCATGGAGAGGAACTCCAGCCTGGAGGAGCTAGAGAAATGGTGCAAGCCGGAGTTCTTGAAGGTGTAGATCAAGTTGCCGGCATCCATTTAATGTCAACCATGCCATATGGCACAATTGGGATACGTAAAGGATCCATAACTTCAGCAAGTGATATTTTTACTATAACTGTTCAAGGGAAGGGCGGACATTCCTCAACTCCTGAACTAACCATTGATCCATTAGCGATAGGGGCACAAATTGTTATGGGGCTCAATCATATTGTTTCACGATCAGTTGGTGCGTTAGATTCTGCCGTATTATCCGTTACTCGTTTCCACGCCGGTGATGCATTTAATGTTATCCCAGATACTGTAGAAATTGGAGGATCTGTGAGAACCCTTGCTCAGTCTGTCCGTGAACTCGTTAAAAAACGTATTAGTGAAGTAACGGAAGGAATCGCTAAAGCGAATGGAGCTGCTGTAAAAGTTGACTATATATATGGCTATGATCCTGTTATAAATGACAGTGATGTAACCGAACAAGTAGCCAGTGTGATTGAAGAACAATTAGATGGTTCGCTAGAATGGGTTCCGCCTATGCTCGGCGGCGAGGATTTTTCCGCATTCACTAATGAAAAGCCGGGCTGCTTTGTATTTATCGGATCGGGAAATGAAGCGAAGGGAATCGTTTATCCTCACCACCATCCTAAGTTTGATCTAGATGAAAGAGCGATGAAGGAAGGCTTGAAATTTCACGTATTCACAGCCCTAACACTAACCAATCAATAGCATCTAGAGGAGGGGAAATATGGCACAAAATTTTGAAAAACAAAAAAGATCATTTTTTGACCGTTTGCTCGATTCTATTGAAAAGGTAGGGAATAAGCTGCCTGACCCGATCGTCTTGTTTTTTATTCTATGTGGGATTACTTTACTCGTATCTTTAATTGCTTCATTAATAAACATTTCAGCGGTCCATCCTGTTACAAAAGAAACCGTTGAAGTTATTAATCTATTAAATGGTGAAGGAATCGTTAACATGCTGACAAACATGGTGACGAACTTCAGTTCATATCCGCCGCTTGGTATGGTACTAGTCATGATGATAGGGGTTGGCCTTGCCGAACAGAGCGGATTCTTTTCAACGCTGTTAAAGCGTGCAGTTGTTTCAACACCTAAAAAAGTTCTGATTCCAAGTATTATACTAATTGCAATTGTTGCCAATGCAGCCGGTGATGCGGGTCCTGTCGTACTACCTCCGTTAGCAGCAACAGTCCTAATGGCATTTGGATATCACCCTCTAGTCGGTTTAGTGATGGCTTATGCATCCACACTAGGTGCTTTTGCTGCAAACCTTATTATTGGTATGTCCGATACACTGGTAGCCGGCTTTACTGGACCAGCTGCGCAAACAGTTGATCCCGATTATGTTGCAAACCCGGCGATGAACTATTATTTCATTGTCGCATCAACCTTTATTTTACTTCCAGTAGCTCTATGGGTTACTCATAAATTTACGATTCCGCGCTTCGGAACATATACGGGTGAAATTGAAAAAATGGAGGCTATTACGCCTGAAGAAAGCCGCGGCTTAAAATGGGCCGGTATTTCAGCACTTCTGTTTGTTGGTGTTATTTTAGCTTTACTACTTCCGGAGAATGGGATTCTGCGAAACCAAGAAACAGGTTCTATGATTGATAATTCCCCGTTTATTAATGGGATTGTGCCAATCTTAACGATCTTTTTCTTTATTCCGGGTCTATTTTATGGATTTGGAGCTAAAACCATTCAGACCTCAAAAGATTTTGGGGATATGCTAGGCAAGTCATTGAGCACAATGGGTCCATACATTGTTCTAGTGTTTGCGGCTGCTCAATTACTGAGCTTCTTCAACGCTAGTAATCTAGGTCCGATTATCGCAATTAAAGGGGCAGAATTCTTACAAGACATTGGACTTACGGGAGTTCCTTTAATCATCCTGTTTATTTTGTTTGTCGCATGTGTCAACCTATTAATTGGCAGTGCATCAGCAAAATGGGCGATTTTAGCGCCTATTTTTGTACCGATGTTCATGTATTTAGGCTATGATCCAGCATTTACACAAGCAATCTATCGAATCGGGGATTCGATTACAAACCCAATTACGCCGATGCTTCCTTATCTAGTATTGCTATTATCTTTTGCGAAAAGATTTGATCCTAAAATTGGGCTTGGAACGTTGATTTCAGCGTTATTCCCATATACAGTGTTCTTCGGAATCTTCTGGATCATCTTAATCGTCATCTGGTACCTAATCGGAATTCCGGTTGGACCAGAAGGACCGATTCTTTTAAAATAAAAGAAAAACAACCAAGATCTTTATGGTCTTGGTTGTTTTTAGTTAAAGCTAGTATTTGAACAACTAAGGTGAGCTTTACGCTGATATTTAAATAGCCAATATAACCCGCTAATTGAGAGTAAAGCAACAATGCCACAAATATACCAGAGTAAGGATGGGATTCCAATCACCTTTCCTGTTTGCAAGAGCCATCCGCCAATTCCTTGACTTAGTCCTCCGCCAATCGCCATGGAAAAATAGAAAAATCCAAAATAGCTCGAAGTCATTCCCTCTTGTGATGAAAGAGCGGTTAAATCATAGATTGCTGGTTCGGCCACCATCACCCCAATTGCAAAAAGAAGAAAGCCTATAAAAAAGATTGCAATATTAGCCGTGATTCCGATCGTAACTAACCCAAAACCCATCAGCATCATTCCAAAACAAACAGCATTTTGAGTGTTTTTAATAAGAGATTGAATCGGATATTGAATGAAAATAATCAAAGCAGCAAAGGTAAAATACAATCCAGAAACGATCTTTGGTGTTCCTGTAAGTTCTTCTGCATAAATCGGAATCGTTAAATAAAGCTGGATAAACATAAACCAATATCCGGTCATTAAACAGGTAAAGATAACAAAAAAACGATCCTTGATTACGGTTCGAAGCATCTGCTTAAATGAAGGGGTGTCAGTGTGAATATTTATATCTGGCAAAATAAAATAGGTAAGAATTCCTCCTATTATAAATAGTCCGCCACTGACAAAACATAAATAATAAAAAGGAAATTCAATTAACATAGCACCTGCCAGAGCAGCCCCAACCATTCCAATATTTTTAATGATTTTATCAATAGAAAATACTCGTCTTCTTTCATCAAGCGGGGTTAATTCTGTCAGAGCTGCTTTACTTGCAGGTTCGAACAAAGATCCGCCCAGACCTGATACAATAGCTGCCAGTAATAAACCAGGAATAGATGTAGCAATCGCAAACATTAGGAAACCAACCCCTCTTATGAAGAGGCCTAATGAAATAATCATTTTATATCCAAAGATATCTCCAATGGCTCCAAAGAAGAAAGTTGTCCCTTGTTGACTAAATTGGCGTACCATTAAGACCATTCCGGCGATAAAAGGAGTGAACAGCAAGTTCTCGGTAATATAGTAGGCCAAGTATGGGATTAAAGCATAGAATCCCATGGACATCAATAATGAGTTGACAAATAGCAAAACTACACCCTTTGGAAGTCTGTTTCGTTTCATCTTTTTTCCTCCTCTTCTTCATCGTAATAGATCGTTTGTTATTTGTATAACGAATTATTATAATGATTGCTATCAATATTTTTGATAATGGGAGCGATGAAAAAGATGGAGTTTGAACAACTTGAGGCTTTTTTAGCGGTCAGTCAAACGAAAAACTTTACGAAAGCGGCAGAATTACTGCATATTGCGCAGTCAACTGTGACTACCAGAATTAAGCTGTTGGAAGAAAAAATGAATAAGAAATTATTTGAACGGAATAATCGGATGGTTGAATTAACGCCTGCAGGAATAAATTTTCTCCCCTTTGCCCAAAGGATTCAAGAGTTAATGTATGAAGGTGAGAAAATCGTTCGCTCTGAAGGGCTATTTGAAGGTTCAATTGTTTTTGGCAGTCTGCAATCTCTTTGGGAATATGTATTTCCGCCGATTATCTCCGCCTTTCGAAAAGAACAGCCCAAGATTGCGCTCCGTACCATTACAGGACATTCAAACGATATTATTCAAAAAATGATGGATGGTTTTATTGATATCGGGGTCGTATATATTCCGCCTCATCATCATGAAATTGAGGTGGTACCTTATTTCGAAGATACTATTCACCTATTCGCACACCAAAACTTTGTGATAAAAAAAGATTCGATTGTAACGGAGGATTTTAATAAACTGCCCTATATTCACATGAATTGGGGGTCACCCTTTACTGAATGGTATTTGAAATCGCTTGGCGATGTCATCTATCCTCTTCAGGTAGATAACTCAACTTTGTTTGTAAAAATGCTTCTTTCAGGGGAGGGAATTGGATTTTTGCCTGAATATATTGCAAAAGGGCATGTACAGGAAAATCAACTAAAAAAATTACCATTCACTCCTACCCACCCAATACCTAAAAGACCAGCGTATATAATATATCCGAAGAGGAAAAAGGCAAAGGTCGAACAATTGCTTCATTTTTTATTGTAAGTTTAAAAATAATGAAAACAATAAGAATTTTATATACATAAAAGGGTTCTGGCAAAAAAAGGTGAAGTAGTATCCATACTATTTTTTACGGAGGTATTACAGTTTATGGAACCGCGAATTACTGTTATTACATTAGGTGTGGATGATTTGGAGAGATCATTATTATTCTATCGGGATGGGCTGGGACTATCGACAGAAGGGATAATTGGCCAAGAGTTTGAACACGGTGCAGTGGCTTTCTTTGACTTACAAGCAGGATTAAAGCTTGCCATTTGGAATCGGAAAGATATCGCATATGATACAAAAATGAACCAGACAGGATCGAGTCCAACAGAATTTACCATTGGTCATAATGTAAGAAGTAAGAAGGAAGTTGATCAGGTCATGGAACAGGCAAAGAAGGCTGGTGCTACGATCACAGTCCCTGCACATGAGACGTTTTGGGGTGGATACTCAGGCTATTTTCAGGATCCTGATGGGCATTTATGGGAAATTGTATGGAATCCTCAATGGGAGATTTGATTAGAAGTAAAATAAACATATTTAAGAGAAAATCAAAACAGTTATTCCCATTTTTAACTAAAAATTGTACATTTTTCATAGAGATGTTTAGTATGTATTTAAATGGATTTATCTTATCTTTATAACTATGATTAGATATTTTAATAAAGGGAGATTATGATGTCTAAAGTGGATTCAACAAAAGATTTAATAAAACAAATTAATGGTTATCACGCTTTTATTAATCGATCTGGTGAACTAATCTCCCACTTTTCTCGAAGTGGAATAAGTACATATATATCTCCTGCCTCTCTTACTTTATTAGGTTACGAATCTAAAGAATTAATAGGAAAGAGTATCTTTGATTTCTGCCATCCCCAAGATCAGTATCTACTTGAGCAGATCTTTTCACCGTTTCTCCAAAGTGATACTGAAAAGAAACGTACCACTTTTCGTATAAGGCGGAAAGAAGGTAATTATATATGGGTAGAGTCTACCTTTATTATTATTGATTCAGAGGAACTTTTTTGTATTTCACGTGATGTAACTGAACAAAAAGTAATAGAAGAAGAACTCAAGGCTAACCAGGATAAATATCAGCTTTTGGTGGATAATTTATTGGATACTGTAGGAATTATTACATTAAACGGTATCTGGATTTATATTAATGAAGCAGGAAAACGTTTATTTGGTACAATCCGGAGCGAGGAGATTATTGGTAAATCGTTTATAGACTTGTTTCCAGAGAAGGAAAGGAATCGAATTCAAGAATGCATGGAAAGAAGCTTATTAAACCTTTCTGCCTCATTAAACGAGGTTACCATTCTTCGCCAGGACCACCAAACAAAGCAAGTTGAACTTAAATTTATTCCAACCATATATAAAGAGAAAAAGACGTATCAAGTAATTATTCGTGATATAACAGAAAGAAAAAAGATTGAGGAGAAACTGCAGCAAACTGAAAAACTGTCAGTAGTCGGACAATTAGCCGCAGGAATCGCCCATGAAATTCGTAACCCACTCACCGCTATTAAGGGGTTTACCCAATTGGTAAAAGAAAATTATACGGATGAATATCTCAGTGTGGTTTTAACAGAACTGGAACAGATCGAGACCATTATTAATGACTTGTTAATTTTGGCAAAACCACAGGTGGAAATCATTCAAAAGGTAGACATCAGAGACATTATTGAAAGTTCCATTACTTTATTTCATTCACAAGCGATCCTTTCTAATTGTGAATTTATCGTTAATATTAACTTTAAGAACCAATATGTTGTAGGTGAATCGGAACAATTAAAGCAGGTTTTTATTAACCTTATTAAAAATTCAACGGAAGCTATGCCGAATGGCGGGAATATCCTGATCAATGCAGATATTGTTGAGGATATGATTAAAATCCTAATCACAGATGAAGGTGTAGGCATTCCTAAAGATAGAATACTAAAGCTTGGTGAACCGTTTTATAGTACAAAGGAAAAAGGGACAGGATTGGGGCTGATGATTTGTAATCGAATCATAAAAAACCATAGTGGTTCTCTCCATATTGACAGTAAAGTGAATGAGGGGACGACAGTTACCATACAACTCCCTAGGGTTCCATAAATCTCAAGCTGCCATGCTTGAGATTTTTATTTTACTTAATTTTTTATTTTGCAATAAATCAAACTTCAAATCGTCTTATTAATAGAAAAGGGGGAGTGATAGGTGAGTCATCAGGATTTAGATATAGAAGAAATATACAATCTTTACTATAAAGACGTTTATCATTTTGCTATCTACTATACCAACAATAAACATGAAGCAGAAGACATCACTCAGGAAACATTTATAAAGGCAATGAAGAATTTGAACTCTCTACAGAGTTTAGAGAAAGCAAAGGTCTGGATTCTTACAATTGCTAAGAATACAGCAATAGATTACAAAAGAAAAATGAGAAGGATTTCGTTTTTCCCGGCATTTTTTAAGGAAGAACGATTATCTGCCCCTTCTCCCGAGGAAAGAATGCTAGGACAAGATTCATGGAAATATGTGCAAAAAGCACTCTTAAAATTAAAGCCTCAATACCGCAGTATTTTAATTTTAAGAGGGATTAAAGAGTATTCTACACAGGAAACAGCAGAAATTTTAGGGATTACTGAGGAAAAAGTTCGAATGAACTACCATCGTGCCAAAACCTATTTAAAAAGAGAAGTTGGTTCTTTGGAAGAAGGGTGGGAAATGATCAATGAACGGAAATAATAAAGTAGAGGAAGAATTGCTCATAAGTCTACGGAACCGTCCTGACAAAGATCCTGATCCGCAGTTTGTTGGTGAATTACGGCATCGATTGAATAAAGGGGGACGTACTCTTCGAAAGCGGTCATTTGCCCCTTTCAAGGTATTTTTATCAATGAGTGCTGTTGTTGCTATTTTATTTGTCCTATCTTTACATTATTTTGGAGGACTACAACAAGCGAGTCGACAGACACCTGATTCGGCACTTCCTTCAGAAACGCAAATTCAGGATTTACTCGATTCGAATGCAGCATACAATGAATTGTACCAGCAGGTTGTAAAGGTCACGGGCATGCAAGAAGAAGGAAAGAACTTAATTTTATATTTAGATGCAGCTATTAATGGTAAGCCAGATGTTTTGAAGGAAGTAATATACCAACCTAATAATGAATTGATCATCGAAGTTCAAAAACATTATCAAAATGTAAAGGCTGATACGATAAAACTTAAAAGTATCCTGCCCGATAGCGATCATGATGGGTTTGAGGTTATCTTTTCATTTCAACGGGGAGAGCTTCAACAAGTGAAAAATCTTTTTCTGCGATTCGGAAATCAAGAAGAATTGAAAGTAGAAGAGCCTTTAAAGCCGCTTGAAGATGGAAAGTTTAATGAAACAGAAAATCGATTCACGCTGACTGAGGAAGAAAGAAATGCGTACGAGTGGTTTAGGCTTGAACAAAACATCGAAAATCTCAAAGGATTATCTCCTATTAGTATTGCAAAACTTTATATTCAAGCAGGATTAGACGAAGATTATGTGACAGAATATGCGTTATACACAACAAGACTAGATCGTGTGCAATGGAGCCTGGAAGAACATCTAGAGTATTCTCGCGAACCACTTACCGAAGCTCAAAAAACAGAGATTATTAGTCAGTACAATAATATTGAAGATGGAGAATTTATACAGACTGGAGAAAACGAAGGATATATTTCCTTTATGGGAAGTCATGGTGAAATGGGTTTCCAAATGGTAAAAGATGAAAGCGGTGTGTGGAAGGTTTCCTTCATGCCGATTCAGTAAGAAAGGTTAACATTCTAATGGTATTAAAAGATTTTTGATAGAAGGAAACCTGTAATTGCTAAAGACTTATAGTTAAATGGTCTGTTTATTAAGGGTACGAGTTCAATGAATCTCGTACCCTTTTACAATCCAATCTCACTTGCTTCCTTTGTTTCCGGATTTTCCAATGTGGAAGGGATCGTTCTAAAAGTAAGCTCAAATGTCGTGCCTGCTCCCGGTTCACTTTCTACGTGAATCGTTCCTTTCATTGCTCTGGCAATGCTATAAACGACCATAAGACCAAGCCCGGTTCCCTTGTCTCCTTTAGTAGAGTAGTAGGGTTCACCCAATCGGTCAATTTGTTCTCGGGACATACCAGATCCGGTATCCTGAATACGAATCATCACTTTTGATGATGTGGTTTTCGTTTCTACTGTTAATATACCTCCATTGGGCATTGCTTCGATTGCATTTTTCATGATATTTACCATACATTGATGGAACTTTTGCGGATCTCCTTCGATTGTGCCCCACATTGAGAAGTCTTCGACAATTTGAACCGAATTCCGATTGGCAGTCGGCTCCAGCAATTGAACCACATGTTTTAACTCGTCATGGATATTAAAGGGTTGATGAACATTGATCTGCGGTTTAGAGAACGTTAAATAATCTTGGATGACTCTTTCAGCTGATTGCAGTTCATTTTTTAAAATAGAAAGGTACTGTGTCCGTTTTTCTTCTGATAAAGTGTGATCCTGTAAGAGTTGGACAAAACCGATTGCAGCTGTTAGCGGATTTCTGATTTCATGGGAGATCGCCGCCCCCATTTGTTCAACAGCTTCTAGGCGCTTAGCTTTGATAACATGTTGCCTAAGCAGAATGCTTTTGTCAATTTCTTCTATAAAGTAGGCGATCATTCCAACACCAAGCGGCTGAATAATAGCATACGCAAACCATACATCAAACACCGGGTAAAATAGATCCATCAGTATGAGAGTAATGGCTTCAGGCAAGCTAAGCAGAAACGTTATAATAACAGAAAGCAGAATTCGTTTCCTGGAAGATTTTTTTAAGAACCAAGGGGAAAGCTCGAAACATAGCAGAGCAATGAATAGAAAATAAAAAGCAGTAAAAAGAAATCCAGAGTCTAAACCATAAATCGCTCGTAGACCAATGGCAATTGCAGCTAAAATAGGTCCAAGTCCCATATACAAGCCGCCAATAATGATTGGAATCAAACGTAAATCTAAAAAATAGCTTTCATGTAGAGGGTATGTAAATAGTAAACAGATGACGAGACTTAAAATAAATATAATGGCCGCGGTTATTTGAATGGAACGGAGACTCTTTAGTTTTTCGGACCATAACACACCAACAAATAGTAAAACCATTATTAGGGATAGATTGAAAAAGAAGTGTATCGTTAACTCCATAATCCGATTCTCCTATAAATCCATATAGCTTGATATTAATCAAAAACTGGAAATTATACAATCCGTTTTAATAGTCTTATAGGTAAAATAAACAAGCCATATACCATACAGTGAAACTCCTATTAATATAATCCTTGTCAGTAATAATCTTCGCTCCATATCCCTCGAAGAAAATTTCCTTATCTGTTTCCTTTTCAAATGCATTAGGCTAGGAAAACATCATACCCGGGTCTCCATAAGCTCCTCCCCAATCAATTAGGTATACAAAATTTTTTAACAAAAGTTTCAAGATACTACTTCAGTACTAACCCCTACATAAAAGGTCTTATCTTGAGAATAGTACTTCTAGTTGATTGTTTTTATATGGGACTTCACAGAAAATGGGATTACTAAAGAATTTAGAGTATTCCAAAAATGGAGAGGACGGTCCGATATGAAAAAAATATTTTCAGCTGCATTGGCTTTTTTGCTAATTGCCAGCACATTCTTTACAGTGCAGCCAAAAGCTCAAGCATCAACTCTAGAGGTTGATACAGAATTACTAAATGTATTGGAGCAAGTTACCGATTCGACTTTGGTAGAGGCGGTGATTACCTATGAATCCATGCCGACTAACGATCAGCACAATCTTTTACAGCTCCTCGGGTTAGAAACCAAAACGTTCAGCCAACTGCCCATGATCGCTGTAAGAGGTACGAAACTGGAGATTAGCTCCTTATTAAGCACAAACCTTGGTGCACTATCAATCTATTACAATAAGGAGCTTGAGTATTACCTTCGTGACAGCCGTGCTTTAGTTGGGGCGGAAAGTGTGTGGAACGATTTAGGATACACAGGCAGAGGTGTGACCGTTGCAGTCATTGACAGCGGAATTGATGCGACGCATCCTGATTTACCGCTTGGTGAGAAGGTCGTACAAAACGTTAAGTTTTTAGTTGGGGAAGGGATCTTCTCAGAGGGTCCTCTTTATTTGGAAAATGTAGCAAATACCGATACCTCTTCCGGTCACGGAACTCATGTCGCCGGCACGATCGCGGGGTTAGGAACAGCAAGTGAAGGATTATATAAAGGGATAGCCCCTGATGCTAAGCTAGTAGGATTAGGAACGGGCGAAGGTCTTAATATTCTTTGGGCGCTTGAAGGATTTAATTACGTATTAGAACACCAAGAGGAATATGGAATTCAAGTCATTAGTAATAGTTGGGGAACATCTGGAGAATACTCTGCCAATAATCCTATCAACGTTGCAAGTAAAAAGGCGCATGATGCAGGAATGACCGTTGTCTTCGCAGCGGGAAATGAAGGCCCCGATGACAATACATTAAATCCTTATTCTGCCGCACCTTGGGTGATTTCAGTTGCTGCTGGCACAAAGGATAAACAGCTTGCGGACTTTTCATCTCGCGGGATAGCGGGAGATGAGCTGCTGCACCCGGACATTACCGCTCCTGGAGTTGATATAGTTGCAACCAAATCATCTACTGGACTCGTAATGAATTCACTTGGAAGTGTAACAGATGCGACCTATATTGCCCCAGAACATTTGCCTTATTATACGACAGCTAGCGGTACAAGTATGGCAACACCTCATATTTCGGGGATTGTAGCCCTTATGCTAGAAGCAAAGCCGGGTCTGCACCCAGATGTGGTTCTTGATATACTAGAAAATACAGCTGATCCAATGGAAGGATATGCTTACCACGAGGTAGGAGCGGGGTATGTTAATGCCTATGAAGCTGTTAAATTAGCGGAAAAAACCGCTTTGAAGTTAGGGAAATATAAGGATAAAAAGACAGGAAAGACCTATAATACGTATTTTGTTGAAGAAACATGGACGGGAACTGTAGGAGCAGGTGTTTCCGAAGCGGGTGCTGCTTCACATGATTATTATGACATTTTATTAGGTAGCAACCCAGTCAGTTTACAAGTAAAAATTGAATGGCTTTCGCCAACCAACGATTTAGACCTCTATGTTCGAGATGCATCTGGAGCACTGGCAGGGTCATCTGGCAGTGCTTTATCGACTACAGAAGAAACCTTCATTCCATCAGTCACGGAAGGAACTTACACAGTCGATGTGGAAGGCTGGCTTAATACAGTTGAGCAATATACAGGGACGTATGTGGTGGAGTATATTTTAAAATAAATGACATCCGCCTGACAAAAAAGGAACCGGGCAGAAGTGCCCGGTTTTCCTCATCGCCATTCTTTAAGTTGCAGTATATAAATAAGAAAATTCGCGGAAAGGGAGCGGGAATTAATAAATCGCCCCATCTAAACGCGGAAACGGATCAAGATGATTGGTCCATGGTTGAGTGAGTTCTTCTGCTGTTAATAGGCAGGCATCTAATGACTTTTCTATCTTCTCCCTGTCCATATCAATCCCGATAAACACAAGCTCCTGCATCCGATCACCCCAAGGGTCCTGCCACCGCTCATATATCGATGGGTCCTCATTTAAAATCTCATTTCTTTCCCTTTCAGGCAATGATGCAATCCATACGCCTCCAAACTGAAGAGAAATAGATGTCCCAGCCTGTGATAATAGTCCTGCCGCTTCATTTTGGCTGGCTAGCCAAAAGAAGCCCTTTGCCCGAACGACTTCAACGGGCAGCTCTTCTAAAAATTGGTGAAAGCGCTCTGGATGAAATGGAAGTCTTTTTCGATAGACAAACGATGAAATGCCATATTCTTCTGTTTCAGGAGTGTGCTCAAACTGCAGCTCCTTAATCCATCCGGCGCCTATGCTCGCTTTCTCGAAATCAAATAAGCGGGTGTTAAGTACCGCTTCTAAATCAACTCTGCTAAAGCTACAGTCCATTATGTTAGCGTCCGGATTAAGTTTTCGTAAAAGCTGGTGGAGCTCAGTTTGATTTGCTTCCTCAATTAAATCAATTTTATTTAGGAGGATGACATTAGCAAATTCGATTTGATCAATCAGTAAATCAGCAATTTCCCGTGAGTCGTCTTCATTAATCCCTTGTTTCCGATCGAGAAGTGACTCCCCAGAAGCATAATCCTGCCAAAAACGATTAGCATCAACCACTGTGACCATTGTATCTAGCCGGCAAAATTTTGTAAGATCGATTCCAAGCTCTTCGTCAACATAGGAAAAGGTTTGGGCTACTGGAATGGGTTCACTAATTCCGCTTGATTCAATTACGATATAATCAATATTTCCTTCTCGAGCAAGCTTTTCTACTTCAATGAGAAGGTCTTCCCTTAAGGTGCAGCAAATACATCCATTTTGCAGTTCTACTAGCTTTTCCTCGGTTCTTGAAAAGCCACCCTGTTGAATAAGAGCTGAATCAATATTGACTTCACTCATGTCATTGACAATAACCGCGATTTTTTTTCCGTGACGGTTTGATAGCAGATGATTAAGCAGTGTTGTTTTGCCAGATCCTAAATACCCGCTAAGTACTGTAACGGGAATTTTAGTCATAAGGTTCATCCTCTCTTATTTAGTTTCCCGATGAAATGTATGGCGCGGTCGGCCGAGGGGAGTATTTTTTTAATTCGATTCGTTCTGGAGTATTTCGTTTATTTTTTGTAGTTATGTAATTTCGGTCTCCAGTTTCAGTGTAAGCTAGCGCAACTCTTTCGTGCATAGTTCCACCTCCTAAATAAGAATCATTACGATTTAAAAATCATAAATAAGAATCATTACGATTTACATTAACCATATTACAATGAAGATTTATTCTTAGTCAACCCCAAAATTAAAATAGAAGCAGTCTCAGTTTCTTCGATTTCTAGAAAATCCTTGCTATTGAAGGAATGCATCTATTAATGCTTATGAATAGCCATGCGAAGGCAGAAGGTAATATACTAGATAAAAGGGAACCATTACAGGTGGAACCGATGAGTGGAAGAAAGTACCGGTACTAGCAGATACAAGGTTAGTTCTTTCCTTGGCCGATTTACAGCGTTAGCTAGAAACTTTAGTGGTATTAAAAGATAATCATTAAAGTCATTTAATGGGTAGAATAAAAATCATGACTGAGAATATGCTTTCGAAAAAAGAGGTGCAATTAAAAATGGAACTGTTTATTAGTGACACAGCAGTGAAATGGTTTAAGGAGGAAGTTGGATTAAAGAATGGGGATCATGTGAAATTTCACGCGAGATACGGAGGTTCAAGCCCCGTTCAGCAAGGATTTTCTCTTGGATTTTCAACGGAAGAGCCTCCAAGAAACATCGCAGCAAGCACCAAAGCAGAGGGAATCTTATTTTTTGTAGATGAAACCGATTTGTGGTATTTCGATGGACACAATCTGAATGTTGAATACAATGAGCAATATGATGAAGTAGAATTTAAATATAAGAAAGCATAATTTATTGAAAAGAGCCTGACTCCTTAGTGAATTCTACTCTATTACCGGGGAGTCAGGCTCTGAAATATTTGGATCTTTTTTAGTTTGTTTTTTTCTATTTTTAACAAATGCGATTGCTAGGAGAAATATCGGAATAATGACTTGAAAGGGTAGATGTAAATAAATCGGAACAATATCTAACCCTTCCCGTATATGTTCCGAGTAACTGCTAGCAATCGTCATTGATAATATTAAAATAACAAGCCCAATCGGGTAAGCTAACCGTGAAGGTTTCTTTACGTTAAATAAACCCGATGCCCCAATTACAACCGCGTAAAAAAATATACAAATTTTAAAGAATCCTCCGATTACTGTGCCTAGCATATAAAATACATCTAATCGCTCTAAGAATTCTGCAACTTGAATTCTCTGGATTGCGGATAAGAGAGGATATTGGGATCGCATAGTATAATCGATCCCAAGAACACTAATGTTGACAGCCATAACTATTGCTAAATTTATACCACTTAAGCATAGAGCGGAAACTCCTGTCATTCTTGCCTTTTTGGGATTACTCAAATAGGGTAAAATCATGGCAAATACAACAGCTTCCCCAAATGGGACATACAGAGTTTGGGTAAAGGCAGTTTTTACAACCGGCCACGTTCCTTCTTCAAGCAGTGGTTTTAAATTATTGATATCAATTAATCCAGAAATAACTATTAATATAAAGCCGGCAATGGCAAGCAGATACATTAAAACAAAGAGCAGCTCTCCTGTTCTGGCTACTGACTCAATCCCTGATTTTACTGCATAAGTAAGAACAATAATTAATAAAGCATTGATAATAAACAAAGGCGTATCTGGGTATGCAAAAGTGACCAGCATCGTACCAAAGTCGCGTAATACTCTAGCCGCTATGTATGCGAAATAGAGGAGATACAGTAAGGCGATGATCCACCCGAGCACTTTCCCTGCTGTCTTTTGCAAATACTCGGTTAGTGGGATATCCGGATAATATTGATAAAGCAGATAATAAACTAAAAATAGTAATAGACCGCCTAACATTCCAAGGAGAATGGCTAGCCAGGCATCCTGTTTCGCTTCGATCCCAAGAGGAATGATTAAAGCACTCCCCATCTCAAATAAAAACAACAGGACAAAGAATTGATATGAACTGATTTTTGCCTTCTCCATTGATTGGTCACTTCCTCAGGTTAACGTTCATTCTCAACAGTAGAGATGTAAGATTTGTTTCTTAATTCTGTACCTCTTATAAAGACATCGACTGTTACATCTGTATCTAACTCGGGAAAGTGAACCTCATCCCAGTCGAGCTTTAACCTTTTCCACTCATTTGGATTAGCACGATGGACGGATTCTCCAAACCCAAAGACATCGGTTTGATTTTCCTGTGCTCTTTGAATGGCATCCTCTATTTCGCTTTTAATTTGTTTTTCCAATTCTTTTTCTATTTTTAAAATAATAGTAGGATCATTTAGATCAATAGGTATTGCTACTTCTCCAATTTGCCCTTCCGTACGGACTTTAATGGAAATTTTTGGCCGATTCTTTTCCATAGAGGCAGTTACTTCTGTTTTTTGCCTAAGCAAATCATAAACCATTGCTTCTTTTTTTTCTTCCCAGTCAAGATTTATGGCTGTTGCACTAATTTTGTCAAGAACCCATAAAGCACCTCTTGAGGTTGTACCTTCGAACCAATCGGTGAGCTTTCCATTTTTAAAAATTCCAATACCATTTGCTTCTATTCTCGTATTGGGGGAGGATTGTTGAAGATTCTCTAATGTTTCCCCTTGTTTTGCATCCCCTTTTATTTTAAAACCGCTAATAACAGGCTCTTTACCAGGAGAGACTAAACCCTGTATCACCTCATGAACGTCTGTATTTATATGTTCGCCCCATCTTTTTTCGGAGGACTCTAAGATTTTGATCACTTTATTGGCGGGAACCTTTTCAATGATAGATAGGATTTTTATTAAATCCTGTGCATTTGCATCATGGGCAATCACGACGGTAGCTGTGGTTCGAAACTCGGGGTCACGATCTATTGCGTCAAAAAGAAAATTAATCCCCTCCTCCCTTGCCAATTGTTCACCGACGACAACAAGGTTCGTATGGGTAAAATATAGTCTCCGTGATACTTTGGCTGTTGCACGGCGGACTGTTTCAGTTAGAGTGTCTCCGTTTGAAGAAAAAACAGTTACTGGAGCTCCCTGTGAACCACCGGTTTGACCCGTAGTGGCTACATTGGCGGGATTCACAATTTGAATGGTTCCAACATACTTTCCGTCTTCACCTTTATCGATTCCTAATGCTGCAACAAATGCAATATCAGTTAGTTCTTTTTGGCTCCAACACCCTGAAAGAAGGAGGCTTTGCATGATTAGTATGAGGAAAATAAATCTCCTTCTATCGATCATCACTGTCACCTTTTTCCTTTTGTTGTGTATTAACCATGCCACGATTTTTAGGAGGCTTTGGTTTTTGATTTTTTCCTTCTCGAATACTATTTTCCCCAGTCATTAATTTTGGTCTTGTTCTGAAAGCCCACCACGGTACTCGGACAATGGTATCATCATTATCTGAAGGTATCATTGGAGCAAGTGGTGACATATAAGGAACCCCAAAAGAACGCAGGCTGCAAAGGTGTACGGTCTGGAAGATCATAGCTAGAATAACGCCATAGAAACCAAATGTGGCAGCTGCTACCATGTATAGAAAGCGAATTAAGCGTGCTGAAATGGCCATCGCCATTGAAGGGGTCGCAAAATTGGCAATAGCCGTAATAGCCACAATAATGACCATAGCGGCAGATACAATGCCGGCTTCGACAGCAGCCTGACCTACAACAAGCGCACCTACAACCGATATGGCCGAACCGACGGCCCGTGGCATCCGAATTCCTGCTTCCCGCAAAATTTCAAACGCTACTTCCATAATGAGTGCTTCGACAAATGCTGGGAAGGGTACTGCCTCCCGCTGTGCCGCAATCGCAATTATTAAAGGGGTTGGAATCATCTCCTGATGAAAAGTGGTAGCGGCGATATAAACAGCAGGTGCAATAATCGATATAATAAACATTAAAATTCGCAAAAAGCGAAGTGCAGTTGAGATATCAAAACGGCCATAATAATCCTCAACAGATTGAAAAAATTGAATGAATAATGCCGGAACGAGTAATACAAATGGAGTTCCATCAACGAAAATCGCTATTCTTCCTTCGAGCAAGTTACCTGCAACGGTATCTGGTCTTTCTGTGTTATAGGTTGTTGGAAAGGTTGTAAGAGTCTGGTCTTCTATCAGCTGTTCTATATACCCTGATTCAAGAATACTGTCAATGTTAATCCTTTTTAATCGTGTACGTACCTCTTCCACAATCTCGTCTTTCGCAATCCCGTTAATATACATGAAAGAGACGGTGGTTTTCGTAACCTTGCCAATCTTCATGGATTCCACCCACAAATCCGGGTTTTGGATTCGTCTGCGCACTAGGGAAATGTTTACTTGGATCGATTCTGTAAATCCATCTCTTGGACCACGTATTGTAACTTGACTGCTTGGTTCTTCAATCGACCGTTTCTCTCCGCCTTTTGTGCTTGTACAAAGTGCTGCTCCTTTCCCATCTATAAAAATGATGGCTTGCCCTGACATTAAAGAGGAGAACAACTCATTCCAATCGTGAATTACTGTCACAGTTCCAAGAGCAATAACCTGTTTTTTCATAATTTCAAATACATCTTGTTGAGCCAGCTCTTCTTGTAATGTCTTACTCTGCATAATCGATTCAATTAAAAAATCATTAATAGTTTTATGGTCTGATAAACCTTCTAGGTAAACAATCGCTATTGGAACTTCTGGGTTTCTTCCAATTTTTAATTCGCGAAAAACTACATCGGGACTATTCCCTGTTCTTTTTCGAATGATGTCTAAGTTTGCTGAAAGTGACACATCAATAGACTCATACACTGAAGCATTTGTCTTGTTTTGATTAGTCTCTTCATTAGGATTTTTTTTCTTTCGTTTCGAACGTTTGAAAAACGGAGGCATCATTCTTGGTTCCTTTCTTAGCTGTATATTTCCTGTTTTCCCCATTAAAGGATTTTTTTATTCTGCCGAGAAAGAAACCCTTTCATATAACGTTCAAAAAAGGGGGAAACTATTTAATGGAGAGTGATATACGATGAAAATTTTTGGAATCTCTTTATTAATGATGCTGCTATTGATGACATTATCTTTAGGGTTCGATCTTCTTCAAGGGTTTGACACAATGACATCCATCCATAATAACCTTAGCCCTTTCCAAGTAATGGAAACGCCAGAGATGTTTATTTTTGTCTTTTTTATTCTTGTGTTTGCAATTGAATCGTTCCTATATTTTTATCGGAATAGGAAGAAGCTAAAAAGAGATAAGAAAAATAATCCGGCGACTTAATAGAGTTCCCCTTTTTAAAAACAGTATTTTATATATAATTAAAAAAAGAGTCCCTGGGATCATTGGTCGAAATCGACTGAAATAGTGTAAGAGGTGTGAAAGGGCGGAACAGTACATTTACAATTAAGGGAAAGGTGAGGACAATGTGTAGAAATATTAGGCCACTTTATAATTTTGACCCTCCAGCAACGGAAGAGGAAATTCACGCAGCAGCACTTCAGTATGTGAGAAAGATTACTGGGTTTCAAAAACCTTCAAAGATAAATGAAGAGGCTTTTAATCGTGCAATCGACGAAGTGGCTTACGCCACAAAAAAGCTGCTGGAATCTTTAGAAACAAACGCAGAACCGCGGAATCGCGAGGCTGAAGCTGAAAAAGCGCGTGCAAGATCGGCTAAGAGGTTTGCAGCTAATAACTAAAATAAGAAAAAAGGCAGCCCTGCCAGCTGCTTTTAAATCTTTATGATCTTAACAATCTCAATCCATTCAAGATAACTAAAATGGTACTTCCTTCATGTCCAATAACACCGATTGGCAAAGCCAGAGACTGCATAAAGTTAGAAGCAATTAAAAGTAAGATCACCGCAATGGAAAATACGACGTTTTGTTTAATAATTCGGTTCATTTTTTTTGAGAGTTTCACTGCCTCTGCTATTTTAGGCAAATCATTTTTCATTAACACAACATCGGCTGTTTCTAGTGCAACATCAGTGCCTTCTCCCATTGCAATTCCAACTGTTGCAGTAGCTAGAGCGGGAGCATCATTGATTCCGTCGCCAACCATAGCAACTGTACCGAATTGTTCTTTCAGTTTTTTCATTTGTTCTACTTTCGTCTCAGGGAGACATTCGGCAATATAGGTGTCAATCCCACTTTCAGAAGCAATCGCAGACGCCGTTTTTTCGCTGTCACCTGTTAACATTACCGTGCGAATGCCCGCTTTTTTAAGAGCTTGGATCGCTTGAACAGTTTCTTCCCGAACAATATCCTTTAAGGTTAATAAGCCTGCAATTCCTTTCTCATCTTCAGCAAAAACGACTGTTTTACCTTGCTCTGCAAGGGTATAAGCGATTCCTTTCTGGAATTGCTCTGCCTCGTTACGCCCGACAAATTCAGCTTTTCCAACCTTCCATTTTGCTCCATTGATCGTTGCCTGCACCCCATATCCAGCGATATCTTCCATATTCTCAGGCTTCGTTAAGTCGATGCCTTTAGCAGTCGCATAACGAACTATAGCAGCTGCGAGCGGATGATTTGAGTAATTTTCAATAGATGCAACATAAGTTAAGAGTTGGTCTTCAGATAGGTCTTCGCGAACGATAACATCGGTCACCACCGGTTTCCCTTTAGTAAGGGTGCCAGTCTTATCAAAAGCAATTACCCGTAAATTCCCAAGGTTTTCAAGATGAACGCCGCCTTTAAATAGGATTCCGTTGCGTGCACCTTTAGAAATAGCAGATAAGGTAGCAGGCATAATCGATGCGACAAGCGCACAAGGTGAAGCAACTACCAGTAAAATCATGGCGCGATAAAAAGTTTCATTCCAGCCCCAACCAAATACAAAGTGGGGGATAAATAACATAAGACCAACGACGACTAAAACTGTTTTTACATATTTTCCTTCAAAGCGTTCAATAAATTGCTGTGATGGCGACTTTTCACTCTGTGCCGTTTGGACAAGTGTAATAATTTTTTGAAATAATGTTTCACTATTAGGTTTGGTCATTTCAACCATAATTGTCCCGCGTAAATTAACGGTACCGGCAAAAACTTCATCATTGATTGATTTATTCACTGGTATCGATTCGCCTGTAATAGCAGCTTCATCCAAGCTGGTTTGTCCTTCGGTGATTTTTCCATCCGTTGGTACGCGTTCGCCTGGCTTCACTAACACAACATCTCCAACGAATAACTCCGAAATTGAGACTTTTTCCTCCACTCCGTTTTTAACTCGAACCGCTTCCTCTGGCTGAAGGTTCATTAATGCAGAAATTTCTTTATGGCTTTTATTCATGGTATACGTTTCAAGAGCACCACTTAACGCAAAAATAAAAATGAGGATGGCACCTTCTGTCCAGTATCCAATGATCGCAGAGCCAATCGCAGCTAATATCATCAGGATTTCTACATTTAATTCTTTATTGGCAATCGTTTCTTCAATACCTTCTTTTGCTTTGGCAAAGCCACCGATTACGAATGCAGCTACATAAGTGATAACAGATGCAGTTTGGAATGAGTTCTCTGCCAAAAGCCATCCTATTATGATTAGTAACCCGCTAAATAATGCAGCCATAAGTTCAATATGTGATTTTATTTTTTCAAGCCATGAGATTTCGAGATTAGCAGGCTGTTTAAAGGCCTTCGTTTCAGCAAGCATAGAAGAGACCTCCCCATCGTTTTTTGTTTTAGATTGAATTTCATTCTCAATTAATTTCAATTAATTGAGAATGGAAATCATTTAAACTATCATGCGCAAGACTAGCATCTATTTGTAAAATAAAGGTTTTACTTAAAGTGTATAAACAGAGTAACATACATTTTTATGCATGTAAATAATAATAATTTTAAATTAATAATAATTATTTAATAATGATAATCATAATCAATTAGACTCGGAGTCTTTAAAAAAGCTCTTGTTGCTAGCGGTATCAATTTCTTTCAGTCATAGAGACAGGTTCAGATAGGTTTCCTGAATTCAAAGCTAACTGTGTACGAATCAGCGGTCATTTCGGACGGGGTTCGGGAATCCGAAGCCAATTGGGTCTGAATCAAGGGCTCTTTAGTGAAGACTTAAATCATAAAAAACAACAATCGTTATGAAAACAGCCTTAAAAAATGCAGATTGAGAATTCAATAAATTTCTTCTAGATTGCTGAATTTCCCATTATATAAATCTCGAAAGAACATTCTGATATAATTTGAATGAAGTCGAAAGGGGAGGAGAAATAAAAAATGACCAATCAAAATGCGGTTGAGCAAAAAATAATAGAGAAAAAAGTAGTCATCCATTCCAAGATTGACTTAGTTTGGCATGCGTGGACAAGATCAGAAAGGGTTTCCCAATGGTTTGCTGGAAAGGCAATTGTAGAACCAATAGTTGGCGGAAAGTATGAGTTATATTTTGAACCGGGTAATGAAGAAGGAAATTGTACAAAAGGATGTACGATTATAAGCTTAGAGCCATTTACAAGATTATCATTTACTTGGAAAGGACCTGATCCGCTAGCAGAACTTATGAATCAAGACAGTCAGCTTACAGAGGTTTATGTGACGCTGCATGAAATGGGAGAACATACAGAGGTAACCGTTAAACATGGAGGCTGGGGTGAGGGGCCTGAATGGCAAAAGGCAAGGGAATGGCACGTAATGGCATGGAATCAGGTGTTAAACAGTTTAAAATCAGCGTTAGAATCAGGTGAAGGCGATCTCTGTTGCCAGCCGTGATCAAGTCCTTGTGGTGACGGCTTTTCGGGAAGGGGAGCAGTAAAAAAAGGAGAAGCCCTATCTTATTAGACAGGTTTTCTCCTTTTTAACTTGAATGACTCCATTTATAGCCTGATCCGTAGATGGTATGCAGGTATTTTTCAATCGGGAATCCGGCTTTCCTCAGTTTATCGCGCAGATTACGGATGTGTGAATCAACTGCACGGTCAGATGGGTCTGATCCATATGTCCAGATTAAATCCACTAATACTTCACGGGAAAAAACACGCCTTTGATTTGTTAGGAATAGCCCCAATAAAGCAAATTCCTTAGGTGTCAGTAAAATTTCATGCCCAGAAAATGATACCTTTCTTGTATCAAAATCCCATGTCAATCCCTCAACCGTAAGAGCGCCTTCACCATAGTATCTCCTTAAAACCGCTTCTAATTTGGCGACTAATACTTCTTCGTCAAATGGCTTAGTGATAAAGTCATCAGCACCAAGGCGTAATCCTTTAATGATATCCTCTTGATTAGTTCTAGCTGTCAAATACAAGACAGGAACATTGGAAAATTGCCTAATTTCTTTTAAAAGGTCCCAACCGTTTAGGCTCGGCATCATGATATCTAAAAGGACAATATCTATCGGGTTGGTCTTAAGAAAATCCACAACAACAGATGGGTCTTCGATTAATATGCATTGATACTGATGATTCTCCAGGTATATTTTAAGTAAAGTCAGCATCTGTGGTTCATCGTCAACAATTAATATCTTTCTTTTCATAGCACGCTTCCCCCTGGAAGAGTTAGTTGAACAGTTATGATTCCTTCATTTTCTGAAACAAAGACAGTACCTCCATGAGCATCAATCACTTCTTTCACAACCGAAAGCCCAAGTCCGCTTCCTCCCAGTTTTCTTGATCGAGACGAATCTATCCGATAAAAACGATCAAATAAGCGGGGAAGCTGACGTGAATCGATAGGATAACTCTGGTTTTTGACTTCGATGTGAATCGTTCTCTTTTTCTCATATACTTCTAGCCCTATTATACTGTTTGGGAGCGAATACTTTTTCGCATTGTCTAACAAATTTACAAGACATTGTTCAATCCGAATCGGATCTATAAAAGCCCATATTTCACCATGTACTTCAAAATCCAGCTTTTTTCCTTCCTCCGCGACTGCTGGTCGAAAACGCTCATAAAGGTTATGTACCAGATCATTAATTGAAACCTTGCTTCTTTGAATTGAAAATTCATTCTGGTCGATTTTGGCTAATTCAAAGAGATCATGAACCAGTCTGGAAACACGTTCAGCTTCCTTAAAGATAACAAGGAGATACTTTTCTTTTTCTTTGTCACTTATAAGTCCTTTTCGGCAAACATCGGCATAACCTTTAATATAAGTAAGCGGTGTTCTTAATTCGTGAGAAATACTCGCTAAAAATTCTTTCCGATTTTCTGTTAATTCCTTTAAATCATCGGCCAGCTTATGAATGGCTTTCGAGAGCTTACCGAGTTCATCATCTCTGAACTCCGGCAATTCTACAGAGAAATCTCCGACACTCAGCCTTTCCGTAGCTTGTTTCATCTTTAATAACGGTTTTGTAATAATATTCGTCAAAAAATAGATAACTAGAATCGTAACTACGAGGGAGATCATCGCACCGTACATAAAATGCTGATTCATTTCATGCATCAGCATTCTGAGATTTTCTGTTGTTTTAAACATAAAAAGAAAATAGGGCTGCTCTTGATTTTGAAAGCTGCTTACGGTGGCTAGAAACGGGCTCTCCCAAAAATCAGTCTCAATAAAAGCTTCTTTACTAAACATAATTGTCTCTATGTTGGTGTTTTGAATCATATCTTCCATGATTGGTGTTACTGTATCAGAAGAATCCAAAATATTGCCTTCTCCATCTGAAATCACAGCAATAGTATCGGAAGCAGATTCCATTAACAAAACATGCTCAATAGTATCTTGATTAAAGGTCTGTTCTAACACGTCGCGATGAGAATTCCCTCGCAGCTGCAAAGAAGACATCTCGCCTTCAACCTGTGTTTCTACCATGGAATGATGTAAAAAATATAACAGGAATACGATAATCCCAAAGAAAATTATAAAAAAGGAAAGTCCTAATTTTATCGAGAGTTTATTCATCAACATCACCTGTTTGTATTGTAACTGAATAAATAAAAGAAGGAACTATTTTAAAAAAAAATTATCCGTACACAGGCATGGTTTTTATGGTTGACAAAAAATAACATATATATTACCTTTAATTTGAGATACTTAATTTAGAGGTATTTATCAAAGCAGGTAATCCTTTAATTAAAAGACCATCCTAAAATTGATTAAAGAATAGGAGGATCATGATGCAAAAAACAGCAGGTATTCATCACATTACGGCCATGGTAAATGATGCCCAAAGAAATATAGATTTTTATGCAGGTGTACTTGGATTAAGACTCGTGAAAAAAACAATCAATTTTGATCGGCCAGAAGTTTATCATCTTTATTTTGGAAATGAATCAGGCACTCCAGGTACCGTGATCACTTTTTTTCCATGGACGAATCAGTTAAAAGGGAGAATAGGAACAGGGCAGGTTGGTGTAACCCGATACAGAATACCAACAGGTTCGTTGGACTTTTGGAAAAAAAGATTAAAAAAATTTGGTGTAACATATAGCTCGTCCGTTTCCTTTGGCGAAACCTATTTCCAATTCGAAGATCCAGATGGTCTTCTAATTGAACTGGTTGAACGAGACGGAGGTCCGGTCAATCATTGGAACTTCAATGGAGTGGGAGCGGAATATGCCATTAAGGGCTTCGATGGAGCGGTTCTATTTTCAGCTCAACCTCATAAAACAACAAACATGCTTGAAAATGTAATGGGATTAGAGTGTATTGGACAGGACAATGAACTGTTAAGATTCAAATCTGAAGGAGACCTTGGCAATACAATTGATATTAAGCTTACTCCTTCAGTTCGGGGATTAATGGGTGCAGGAACGGTTCACCATATTGCCTGGAGAGCCAAAGACGATGAGGACCATCTTAAGTGGAGAGAACTTGTTCAAGGAAAGGGATATGATCCGACTGAGGTTCGTGACCGAAACTACTTTAAGGCTCTTTATTTCCGTGAAGAGGGCGGTATCCTCTTTGAAATAGCAACTGATCCGCCAGGCTTTGCTGTGGATGAGTCATCTGATAAGCTTGGAACCCAGCTTATGTTACCTTCCTGGTTAGAACCGAAGAGAGAAGAGCTTGAAAAAAAATTACCGCCGGTTGAGGTACGTGAAGTAAGTAAAAGTGAATTTTAACATTTTCTAACTATTTTCATGAAAAAGTTATCGAAATATTTTTAATGACACTTCCCGGCCGATGTAGTATATTGACGGATATACCCCCTGGGGGGATATTAATTTAACCGAGGAAGTGAACTGTCATGTCTGCGACGGAATCAATTCATGACAAAACAGCTAAACAAAAAGTAATGGTAATCCTTTCACTAGCAGTCCCAGCGATGATTGAAAATATTTTACAGACAGTCGTAGGATTTGTTGATACTTTATTTGTAGCAAGACTTGGTTTGAATGAAGTGACAGCAGTGGGAATTGCCAACACCATTATAGCTGTCTATATGGCTATATTTTTGGCAATTGGTGTAGGAGCATCCTCTCTTATTGCCAGGAGTATCGGTGCAGGTGATTTGGCAAAGGCTAAAGGTTATGCCAAACAATCAACATGGATTTCTATCGTAATTGGAATTATATTTGGAATCATTTCTTATTTTTTTGCTGAACCGTTGCTTACATTGATGGGTGCAGAGCCTGAAGTTTTGAAAGACGGAGTGATTTATTTTCGGATTGTAGCAGTACCTTCCATTTTTATTTCGCTTATGCTGATTTTTGGAAGTATTTTAAGGGCTGCAGGGGACACCAAAACTCCTATGAAAGTAAGCTTGTGGATTAACTTTATTCACATTGGATTAGATTATGTATTAATTTTTGGTATGTTTGGATTTAACGGATTAGGAGTAGCAGGGGCTGCCTGGGCTACTGTAATCGTAAGAATTATAGGGACAATCGCTCTCTATAGATCCATTCAAAAATCAAAGGTCAATTTTTCAGTTTTTAAAATCACTATAATTTCAAAGAACCCATTGACAGCATCTATAATAAAATTAGCTATACCAACTGCTGCAGAACGATTAATTATGCGTTTAGGGCAAGTACTTTACTTTGGTTTGATTGTACGAATAGGAACAGAAACCTATGCTGCCCATACAATTGCCGGTAATATCGAAATGTTTTCTTATATGCCAGGCTATGGTTTAGCTGTTGCAGCCACAACTTTAGTAGGTCAAAGCATAGGAGCGAGACACCACCTGGATGCTTACAAGTATGGGATTCTGACTTCAGGAATCGGTATTCTCATCATGTCAGTAGGAGGGGTTCTTTTATTTCTCCTTTCCCCATGGATGGCCACTTGGTTTACGACGGAACCAACTGCTATTGATATGGTTGTAACAGCACTAAGAATCGATGCTTTCGCTCAGCCTGCATTAGCGGTGGGGTTGATATTAGCTGGTGCCTTGCAAGGCATTGGCGATACCAAAAGTCCTATGTACAGCACAGCTATCGGTATGTGGGTGATTCGGATAGTTGGTGTATATATTCTGGGGATCCAGCTTGGAATGGGGATTGCCGGAGTCTGGTTATCGATTGCCATTGATTTGTTTGTACGGGCTATTTTCTTGTTATTTAGATTTAAAGCATATTTTAAAGAAAGATCATTTGACCCCCCGATTGAAAAGGACGCATAAAACAAAACCCCATGCATGGTTACGCATGGGGTTATTTCATACCTTTCGGGTTTGGCGAAAATACAGGATTACGATCCCTATGGCAATTGAAGCTAATAAGAAGATTAGACTAGAAGAAAACCCGCTAAAAAGGGAAAGATTACTTTCCTGAACAGCCGTTGATTTTTTGACCTCTGCTGTTGCGGCCACTTCCATCGGTTCTAATTCATAAGAAGCAATCACAGTACCGTCTTTTCCAGTCACTTCTAAGGTCCCTTCCTTGTTAACCTCCATATTAACTTGTTCATTTATAGGATAGGTATAAAATAATGTATCGGCTGTCTTAAATTCCTCGCCGTCTGCATCAAATGTATTCCCTTTTGCAATACTTGCGGTGGCAAAATTATTGAAGCCGAAGTCTAATAAGCTAACGGTGTCTTGATAAGCGATAGCCTCTGAACTGCTTTTGAGCGTTACAACTATTAAGTCTAATTGATTGTTTTCAGCTGTTGTAGCTAATGTGAAACCGGATTGATCCACATAACCGTTTTTTCCTCCGGTTACTTCTTCGTACGGAATTTCGCCCTTCACCAATTTATGATGCGAATAGAGAGTCGTAACCCAAGACTCACCTTGCCATTCCAATTGTTTAGTTCCGAAAATTTCTCTAAACCCTTCATTATTCATGGCATATTGGGTAATTTTAGCTAGATCTTCTGCGGTTGTTACATGGTCTTGCTCATAGAGTCCATGCGGATTTTCAAAGTTGGTGTTTTCGACCCCAATTACATTTTTTAAGTACTTATTGAGGTCGGAAGCAAATTGCTCGACACTTCCGCTTAAATGCTCCGCAATCGCAACGCCTGCATCATTCCCGGAATTAATTAAAAGCCCTTGCAGGAGCTTTTTTAATGTAACTTTTTCCCCTTCTTCCAGGTAAACCCTTGTTCCATCGACATCTCTGGCATGGCTGCTAACCGTTACTATATCATCCAGATTACCAGTTTCAATGGCATAAATGGCCGTCGCAATTTTAGTCAGACTTGCAGGATACATTTGAGCATCTGCGTTTTTTTCAAAGAGGATCCTACCAGAGTCGGCTTCTAAAATAATAGCCGCTTCACTCGTAATAGTGGGAGGAGCAGGATCCGTTATCCCGTAAGCTGTCGAAGCTATTATTGTATTTATAAAAAGGAAAGATGTAATTGTTAAAATTAATCTGTTCATTTATATCACCAGAATTTCAATGTCTTTTATTTCTGTATACGAAACAACATATATTACTATACCTTATTAAAACTAGTTTTCAATAAAGTATTTTTTCCATGCCTGCTAATTAAAAATTTTATTAGGAAAAAACTATTCTACTCCTATTGTAAATCAAAATAGGAATAAATCCGCTAGAAATGAACTAGATGTAATTATACCTTAATTTTTTTAAAGAGTTTGTTTTATTCTACCTAACAAGATACTTGATTTTCAGTCATAAAAAAACCTCTTTTAATGTAAGAGGTTCTTCTTGTATATAAGAATTAAATATGGACTTAATACACAATTAATTTCCCGACCATCCCATTTTCTTTATGTCCTGGGACTGAACAATAAAATTCATATGTTCCTTTCGCCACGGGGATGAAATTTATTTGACTCTCACTATTAGCTTTTGCGTGAAGGTGAATATCTGCATCAGATTGGTGTGAGGAATGATGAATAGAATCTGAGTTGTACTGAATCGGGATAGACTCAATTTGTAAATCATGCTCAATATCGTCACTGTTCACTAAAACAAAAGAAACTTGTTGCCCTTCTTTTATTTTTAAAGTGGAGGGGGTATATACAAAACTCTGTTTCTTAACTGATATAGATAATGTATTAACTTGACCTGTTGAATCGTTTCTATCTTTCTGGAGGGATAAATGATGACCTGAATATGTATAGTTTAAGGAACTACCAAATGATAGGTAAAGTACAAACACACACAGGAAACTAATAGGCCGTAAAAACCATTTTTTATTTGGTATATAAATATTAACTTTCTCATCTTTACGTAGGATAAAGAATAATCCGATAGAAGAAATGCTTAGAGTCAAAAATATTTTAGTCATTAAGACGGATTGATCTAAAAAAATCATTTCACCTAACATTGCCCCCATCATTCCGCCCATAATCCCAGACATCAGTGCCTCTATACCCGATAGCACACCCATTGTAATTCCAAAAGATATCCCTATGAGTAAACCAATTAACAAGGAAAGAGACGTTGAAACAAATAAATTCCCCTGGTAAACAGACCCCGCTGCTAAGCCTGCAGTTATCCCTATGCTCATTCCAGAAAACATGGATATCATCATCGCAGACATTTTGGTCAAAGACTTCTTACCGATATACCCCAGTATTGTATTTATTACAATGACCCCAATTAAAGATAGAATCGTAAACAAATGGAATGGGCTCATGGTTGTCCCTCCTTTATCTGCTAAAGAATATGTTATGAAAAGGCAAACCATTCCAAAAAAAAATCAAATATTTACTGAAAAATTTAAAGATTATATATTTACAAAAGATTCAAAACATAATAGTATATTTAATAAATGAAATATACGATAGAGGGGTATTGTATATTAAACAAAGGAGAGGGTATGAATGGCAAAAGGACAACGTATTTTATTTTTAGGCGTTTATGGAATGGAAGTTGTAGAGTGTGGTGGAGCTTTAGCGAAAAATGCAGAAAGTGGCGGGGAATCATTTGCAGCTATAATGCTTTGCAGACCGACAAGCCAACCGCAAGTTAAAAAAGCAGCAGAAATTCTAGGTGTAAATGTTTCATTTCTCAATTTTCAATCAGGAACCGTAGATCTTAGTGTTGAGTCCAAGAAAAAATTGATAAAAGTTATTAGAGAAGTAAAGCCAGATATCATTATTACCCAGGATCCAGACCATTCATTCCATGACTTGGACCCTGATAGAAGACCTGCAATGACGCTACTCTTGGAATCTATTGCACTAGCAAGCAGAGATTTTGCATTAGAGGAAATGCCAGGTTTAGAACCACATCCGATTCCAACTATCTACTATATGACGCCTCACCATCCAAATACAGTCGTTGATATTTCTCAAGTATGGGAAAAGAAAGAAAAAGCAATGGATGCTTTAGAAAGCCAAATGGAATTTAGCGGAATACATTTTGAACATATGCTCGATCCTCACGCTGCGGAACTGCTAACCCCAGGATTTTCGGAACTCAATTCCTATGAAAAAGGGAGAGCCATCCATAGAGTGTTAGATAGGGCTGTTCATGTTTACCATGGTCTGGCTACACACGGACATTTTGCATTTGCGGAGGCTTATCGAAGAGAAGGGAATTTTCATTTACAAGAGTTAATTAAATAAGGAAGGCGGGGAGTCAGATGAAAAAATATCTTGTTAGTTTTGTCCTAGTTATAATGCTGGTTTTGACTTGTTTTTCAAGTATTTATGCAGAAGTCCAAACGGAGTCGTTAACCATTGGTATTACACAAGATGAAAATGCCCTGAATCCTTATACATATGTTACAGGGTATCCCGGTTTGGATTTAGTTAATTTACTTTATGATAACCTCTTTGTATTAGATGAAAATAACATCCCACAGCCATGGTTAGTAAAAGAGTACTCTGTTAGTAAAGATGGACTCACCTATGAGTTTACTTTGCATGAGAATATCAAGTGGCATGATGGAGAAGCCTTAACGGCCTATGATGTCAAATTTACGATTGATTATTTTATTGTGCACCCGAAATCAAGATTTACGAACCCGCTTCAAAGTATCGCCTCAGTTGAAGTTCAAGATGACACAAGCTTTACCTTAGTATTGTCTCAGGCTGATCCTAACTTCATGATTCAACCTCTAGCTGATCTTCCAATCCTTCCTGAACATATCTGGACTAATGTAACAGATCCCGATAATGAAACAAATGCAGTCGGCAGCGGTCCTTACCAATTAGTCGAACATAGTTCGGGTCAATATTATAAAATGGCTGCTCATAAAGACTATTTTATGGGAGAACCGCCAATCGGAGAAATTGTTTTCCCGATTATTGAAGATACGACAGCGATGTTTACGGCCCTTCAAGCAGGAGAAATTGACGCGATATCAACAAGTATTGCACCTGAGCTTGTTAACCAGTTTGAGTCCAATCCTGCTTTAAAGGTAGTAAGAGGAGCGGGTTATAGTACAACTTTATTTCAGATTAACGCGGAAAAGTATCCAATGTCTGAAACGGCATTCAGAAAAGCAATCGACTACGCAATTGATAAGCAGAATTTAGTTGACACTCTTTTACTTGGTTATGCAGAGTTAGGAAGCCCTGGATTTATTCATCCATCATCACTTTATTATAACGATGAGCTCACCCCCGTATTTGATCCGGACCAAGCAGAACAGCTATTAGAAGAGGCAGGGTTTACAGATACGGATGGCGATGGATTTAGAGAGGACCAAAATGGAGAGCAAATCAGTCTAACGACACTCGTCTATTCAAATAATCCTATACGAATTAGAGCGGCTGAGTTAATCTCAGAATCATTAAATAATATTGGTATTAGAAATACCGTTCAAGCCATGGATGCTACGACGGTTGACTCCCTTATGTGGCCAGAATTTGATGTTAGTAAAGGAAGAGATTATGATCTGGGGCTTTGGGGCTGGTCTAATACAATGCAGCTTTTCCCAGACAGAATGATCGAGCTGTTCCATTCTGACCCAAGTATTGGATCCGTTAATATTGGCGGTTACAGTAATCCTGAATTTGATCAATTATCCGAACAATTACAGTCAACATTAGATGAAGAAGAACGGACTAGTATTATAAAAGAAATGCAAGCATTTATTGCTGAAGAGGCTCCATTTATTACCCTTTATTATCAAGAAATTGTAAATGCCTATAATCCAGAGGTCTATGATGGATACGTGTTCCAGACAGGAAAAGGAATCATTAACAAACTATCATTTGTACCCGGAGAAAAAGTAGAAGCGCCTGCAACAGAACAAAATAACAGTACAAATGATGAATCATCTGCTGGTACAACCGGTGATGCAGAAAGTGAAACCGAATCAGCTTCTTCTGGTTCAGCCAATACTACTATTTTTCTAGTTGGCGGTTTGATTGCAGCAGTGGCTGTTGGCTTTATTTTTATAAAAAGGAAATCTAAGAAGAATAACGATTCTGATGATTTTGGTTTTTAACAGAAATATTGTATCCAGTAAAATCCCTATTTTACTGGACCTTTTCTTTTTTCACTGGAAATGACGATTAATTTATAGGAGGTGTACCAGTGAGGAAATTCGTTTTAGGGAAATTTGTACAGTATGCCATTGTACTTTTCTTAATGCTTACCTTGAATTTTCTCTTGCCAAGATTGATGCCGGGGAGTCCGCTCGTATACCTGGCGGGTGAAGATGTTGGATTTATGTCAAGTGCTGAAAAACAAGCGATTCTAGATGAACATGGGTTGAATGATCCGATTTGGTTACAATATTTAACGTATGTAAAGAATATCTTTACAGGTAATTTTGGTTTTTCTTATCAGCAAAAACAGCCGATTTCTGAACTTCTGATTGAGCGACTGCCATGGACACTGTTATTAACAGGGCTTGGCTTAATCCTTTCTACAATTATTGGCGTAATTTTTGGAGCCGTGTCGGCATGGAAAAGAGGAACTAAAACAGATGCAAATCTATTGACTGCCTTTATGTTTTTAAGTTCAATGCCATCATTTTGGATTGGGATGATTCTAGTTTCTATTTTTTCTGCTCAATTGGGCTGGTTTCCTGTTTTTGGAGCTGAAAGCGCCTGGTCCAACTTAACCGGCTTGGAACGATTTTTGGATGTTTCAAGACATTTAGCACTGCCTTTAACTACTTTAGTCTTAATTTCGGTAACCAATACGTTTATGATTATGCGTTACTCTATGTTAAACGTATTAGGAGAAGACTATATTATGATGGCGAAGGCAAAAGGAGTAAAAGATAAAGTCATTAAGTATAAACATGCGATGAGGAATGCCCTTTTGCCTGTTTCAACTGTATTTATGCTTAGTCTTGGTTTTACTTTAGGAGGAGCAACTGTGATTGAAACCGTGTTTGCTTATCCTGGGGTAGGGCGTTTAATGTATGAATCAGTATTGAGCAGGGATTATCCTCTGATTCAAGCTACGTTTTTGATTATCACATTTGGAGTGGTGTTAGCAAACCTTTTAGCAGACTTAATCTATCCATTCTTGGATCCAAAGGTGGGAAAAAATAATGGATAAGCAAAAATGGAAACAGTATTGGAATATATTAACCTCTAACAACTTGGGTTTATTTGGACTTGGGATTTTAGTTGTTTTTGTTCTTATAGCAATCTTCGCACCTCTTATTGCTCCATATGATCCTGCTGAAAGAGTAGGACAGCCATTTATGAAACCAAATGGAGATTTTTTATTAGGAACTAATGATGTAGGACAGGACATATTAAGTGAGCTAATTTACGGTACAAGAGTTTCCCTGTTAATAGGAGTCATTGCCGCCTTTATTTCTATTGTAATAGGCTGTTTCATTGGAATTATTGCGGGTTATTATGGCGGAAAAATCGATTCCTTATTAATGAGATTAGTAGATTTAGTACTTGTTATTCCTTTTTTACCGTTAATGATTCTCTTAGCTGCATTTGTGGGGCCAAGCTTTTGGAATATAATTCTGGTCATTAGTTTGACTTCTTGGGCTAGTCCGGCAAGAGTAGTACGTTCCCAAGTACTAACTCTTAAAACCAGCGGCTATGTAGAAGCAGCCAAATCAATCGGAACGGATGTAAAAGAAATTTTATTAAAGCATATACTACCGGGTGTTTTTCCGATTCTCCTGTCACAGTTTATCTTAGCCGCCAGCAGTGCTATCTTAGTCGAAGCATCATTAAGCTTTTTAGGTTTAGGTGATCCCTTCACTAAAAGCTGGGGAACGATCCTTTATTATGCACAAGCAAGAGGTGCATTTTTAACAGATGCATGGGTATGGTGGATATTACCACCAGGAATCCTGTTAACTGCACTGGTAATCGCCTTTGCTTTTACCGGATATTCGTTAGAGGAGATTTTAAATCCGCGTTTAAGAAAGGAGCGTTAACGAGTGGGGACTTTACTCTCTGTAGAAAATCTTTCTACATATTTTAAAACAGAGAAGGGGATTTCAAAAGCGGTTGAAAATGTTTCATTTCATGTAAACGAGGGGGAAATGCTGGGACTAATAGGAGAGTCTGGCTGCGGAAAAACCACAGTAGCACAATCAATTTTAAGATTAATTGAGTATCCGGGAAAAGTTGTTTCAGGAAGTGTTTACTTAGCAGGAAGAGAAATCTTAAAAGCATCGGAAGCAGAGATGAGAAAGCTCAGGTGGAAAGAGATATCAGTCATCCCCCAAAGTGCAATGAATGCACTAAATCCGATTTATACGATTGGTGATCAAATCATAGAAGCCATTCTGCTTCACGAAGACGTTACTAAAAAAGAAGCATTAAAACGAACGAAAGAATTGTTAGAGATGGTAGGAATCGATGGTGACCGGTGGAAGAGCTATCCTCATGAATTTAGCGGCGGGATGAAGCAAAGGGTAGCTATTGCGATGGCGCTTGCCTGTAAGCCAAAATTGATTATTTCTGATGAATCGACCACAGGGTTAGATGTATTAACCCAAGCGCAAATAATTGCACTGTTAAAGGATTTGCAAAAGAAAATGAATTTATCGGTTATTCTGATTTCGCATGATTTGCCTATGGTAACGGCTATATGCGACCGGATCGCTATTATGTATGCAGGTAAAATTGTGGAGTGGGCAAGTACAGAACAGCTATTAAAAGAAGCTAATCATCCATATTCTAAGGCATTACTTAATGCGACACCTGACCTAAATAATTTAGATCACGAGGTTACTTCCATTCCGGGAATGGTACCTAGCTTGGTCAATCCTCCACTAGGATGTCGGTTTCAGTCAAGATGCTCTCTTGCATTAGAGCGATGCAGTCAGGAATCTCCTAAATTGATGGAAATAAAACCAAGACATTTTTCAGCCTGTTTTTTAGGGGGAGGAAATAATGGATAATTCAGTACTAGTTAGGATAAAGGGTTTAAATAAACGTTTTATTAAAAAATCCGGTCCGTTTTTTAATAGAAAGACTCAGGAGGTCTATGCAGTCAATAATTTAAATCTTGAGATAAAACGTGGTGAGATTTTAGGGATTATTGGGGAAAGCGGCTGCGGAAAAACAACAACTGCAAGGATCATGATGAGATTAATGAAGGAATCGAGTGGAGAAATTTGGTTTGATAACGCAGATTTATGTAAGCTTTCTGAATCACAAACTAAAAAAATAAGAAAGAAAATGCAAATGATCTTTCAGGATCCTTACGATACGTTAAATCCAGGAATGAGAATCGTCGACATTCTAATGGAACCTTTAAATGCTCATGAAAAGGAGCTCTCCCATCAGAAGAAATTTGAAAAGGTAAAGCAAGCGATTGAGTCTATCGATCTAAAACCCGCAGAGGATTTTATCTATCGCTATCCGCACCAATTAAGCGGAGGGCAAAGGCAAAGAATTGCGATTGCAAGGGCGATTATTTTAAAACCTTTATTTATTGCAGCTGATGAACCTACTTCTATGTTAGACGTCTCTGTCCGTGCAGGAATTTTGAATCTTTTAAAAGATCTAAAGAAAAAAATGGGATTAACAATGATGTTTATTACCCATGATTTATCAACTGCAAGTTATATGTGTGATCGGATTGCTGTTATGTATCAAGGCAAAATTGTGGAGGTGGGGCCAACCAAAAAAATTATACAGGCACCGACCCATCCTTATACAAAAGCGTTGGTATCCGTAGTGAAAGACTTAAATTACTTCATTGCGAATAAAGAATATATAATTTTAGATGGTGAAGTAGACTCGACCAGGGAAATAGTGGGATGTCCTTTCGTAGCGAGATGCCCGCATCGTGAAAGTCAGTGTCATACGATTGAACCTAGGCTGGAGAATTTAGAACAGGGTCATTTTGTATCTTGTCATTGCCATCATCAAATTATTGAGAAAACCTCTTAGCATAGCTTATGTCGGTAAGAGATTAAAAAGGAAATTATTTTTTTGAAAAAAATGGGTAAAAAACATTTGACATACCCATATGGGGTATATTAAGATGATTACAAGGAGGTGCTGTAATGGCGATAAACCTTGAACATGAAGAAACGGTAAATGCTGTTGACTGCTGTTCCCCAGGTACAGAAAGAAAAAGTCATCATTCAGATAAAGTAAAAAGTAATTTAACTTCCAGATTAAATAGAATCGAGGGACAAATCCGCGGAATTAAAGGGCTTATTGAAAGAGATACGTATTGCGATGATGTAATTACGCAAATAGCTGCGACTCAATCAGCCTTAAACAGTGTGGCTAAAATTTTATTAGAGGGCCATTTAAAAACATGTGTGCTGGAGAGAATCCAGGACGGGGACGATGAGGTCCTAGATGAGGTACTGGTTACCATCCAAAAATTGATGAAAAAATAATAGGAGATGACCAAAATGGAAAAAGTAATATTGAATGTGGCAGGAATGTCATGTGGACATTGTGTAAAAACAATTGAAGGAAGTGTCGGCAAACTTTCAGGTGTAAAAGATGTGAAGGTTGCATTAGATGAAGGAACCGTTGCAGTAGAATATAACCCTGAAGAAGTTAAACTGGATGCCATCAAAGAAACCATTGATGAAGAAGGTTATGAAGTCCAATAATAGTGGAAAGCGTGCTGTTAGGAGCACGATTTCTTTTTCAGAAAAATATACCCCATATAGGTATAGGGAGGCATTGAAATGAGTGAAAAAGCTCAGGAAATAAACTTTCAAGTAACAGGCATGACTTGTGCAGCGTGTGCGAACAGAATTGAGAAGGGGCTAAACAAACTTGATGGAGTTGAAGCTGCCAATGTCAATTTAGCTTTAGAAAAAGCTACGATTAAATATAATCCAGAAATCACACAGGCGGATGCGTTTGAGAAAAAAATTCAGGATTTGGGTTATGGGGTAGTAACGGAAAAGGTTGAGTTTGACCTGATGGGTATGACTTGTGCGGCTTGTGCGACCCGAATTGAAAAAGGATTGAAAAAATTAGAGGGTGTTCAAACCGCTACAGTGAACTTAGCCTTAGAAACTGGAACTGTCGAGTATAATCCGTCACAGGTCAGTGTCCAAGATATGATCGAAAAAGTAAAAAATATAGGCTATGAAGCAAAGTTAAAGCAGGATCAAGAGGAAACCGCTGATCATCGTGCAAAAGAAATTGAAAAGCAAAAAGGGAAGTTCATTTTTTCCCTGATTCTTTCTCTCCCTTTATTATGGGCGATGGTTGGACACTTTGAGTTTACGTCCTTTATCTATCTGCCGGAAATGTTTATGAATCCATGGGTTCAGCTGGCATTGGCAACTCCTGTGCAGTTTGTGATCGGGAAGCAATTTTATGTAGGTGCTTATAAAGCCCTGCGCAATAAAAGTGCCAATATGGATGTATTAGTGGCGCTTGGAACTTCAGCTGCCTATTTTTACAGTGTGTATAAGGCAATCGAATCGATTGGGACAGACGCTCATATGGTCGAGCTTTACTTTGAAACAAGTGCGATTTTGATTACCTTAATCATTTTAGGTAAGCTGTTTGAAGCCAGGGCAAAAGGGCGTTCTTCTGAAGCAATTAAGAAGTTAATGGGACTTCAGGCAAAGACAGCGACTGTGTTGCGAAATGGAGTGGAACTAGAGGTTCCGCTTGAAGAAGTCACAGCAGGGGATATCATCTATATTAAACCGGGTGAGAAGGTGCCGGTTGACGGGGAAATCATCGAAGGAAACTCCGCGTTAGATGAATCCATGATTACCGGAGAGAGTGTCCCAGTCGATAAAACGGTTGGAGATATCGTTATTGGTGCAACTATTAATAAAAATGGATTTTTAAAAGTGAAAGCAACGAAAGTAGGAAAAGATACGGCTCTAGCGCAAATTATCAAGGTAGTAGAAGAAGCGCAAGGATCGAAAGCGCCGATTCAACGATTGGCAGACCAAATTTCAGGTATTTTTGTGCCGATTGTAGTCGGAATTGCGGTTATCACATTCTTAATCTGGTTCATCTGGGTGAGCCCTGGTGAATTCGCCGAGGCACTTGAAAAATTAATTGCTGTATTGGTAATAGCTTGTCCGTGTGCCCTTGGGCTGGCCACTCCAACTTCCATAATGGCCGGATCTGGCCGGGCAGCTGAATTTGGGGTCTTATTTAAAGGCGGAGAACATTTAGAAATGACCCATAAGATTACAACTGTCGTGCTTGATAAAACCGGTACAGTGACAAACGGGAAGCCAGTATTAACAGATGTTGTGGTAAATGAAAGTATCGATGAAGAAGCATTTTTGAGTCTAGTTGGATCTGCTGAAAAACAATCGGAGCATCCTCTTGCAAATGCAATTGTAGAGGGAATTAAGGAACGCAACATTGCGCTTGCAAATGCTGATCAGTTTGAAGCAATTCCGGGATATGGGATCAAAGCAGTAGTTCAAGGCCGTGCAATATTAATTGGAACAAGAAAACTGTTGAATCAATTTAATATTTCTTTTGAATCTAACGAAATGGAAGGCTTTGAAGAAAGTGGAAAAACCGCCATGCTTGTCGCAATTGATGGCAAATATAGAGGACTTGTTGCGGTTGCAGATACAATTAAGGATACATCCAAGCAAGCTATTAAACGCTTAAAGGAAGCAGGCATTGAAGTTATTATGATGACCGGGGATAACAAACGTACCGCACAAGCAATTGCGGATGAAGTCGGAATCGATCAAGCCATTGCTGAAGTGCTGCCAGAAGGTAAAGCAGAAGAAGTGAAAAAGCTTCAGCAGCAAGGCAAACGTGTTGCTATGGTTGGCGATGGAATCAATGATGCACCGGCTCTAGCGATGGCTGATATTGGGATGGCGATTGGAACTGGAACAGACGTAGCTATGGAAGCTGCTGATATAACCCTTATGCGCGGTGATTTAAACAGCATTGCAGATGCGATTTTAATGAGTCACAAAACCATCCGAAATATTAAGCAAAATCTGTTCTGGGCACTTGCTTATAATACGTTAGGCATCCCAATTGCCGCTGCCGGATTCCTTGCTCCTTGGTTAGCGGGAGCTGCAATGGCCTTTAGTTCAGTTTCAGTTGTGTTAAATGCCCTTCGTTTACAAAGAGTTAAATTAAATCAAAAAACGATCTCATGAGGAAAGGGTCGATAACTATGAAAAAATGGGCTTTAGCGGCTTTTCTCTATTTGCTGCTTGTCATGGGCGGATATGCGATTTATGATGGATTCTTTGCGGAAGAAGACGTCAATAATGAAGAACATGGCGAAAATCACCAAAACTAACCTCTAGAAACCACTGCTCGGCATCCTAAGTGGTGCCGAGTCAATTTTGTGCAAACATAAATTTTTAATAAAGTAAGGATGGGAGAGGAATGACAACCAATAAAATAAAAATTGCCGTTAATGGCGGAATTGGCTTTGGCGCGAAATTAACACCAAAGCAGCTTTTGACGATTGCAAAATATATGGATGAAGCAGATGAGTTAGAGTTAACTACCTTCCAGCAGCTTTATCTGGAAGTACCCGAAAATAATTTGGATGCGATAAAAGAAGAATTTACTAAGGTTGACCTCCACTGCTACCCAGTTGGAAATTATGTTAAAAGTTTACGGACCTGTAATTTCTGTAAAGGGGAATTAGAAGAAGGAATGCCAGTTGCTAAGGAGTTAAATACTCGGATTGCCGGTAAACCTGTCCCTTTCACCTTAAAGCCAGCCTACACGGGTTGTCCGATTGGCTGTGGTGAGCCGATGGTGAACGATATCGGTGTGATGAAGATCAGAGACTCATTTAATGTATATGTGGGCGGGAAAGCTAAGGGGAAGGAGGCACGGGTTGGAGAGCTTTTGTATGAGTCCCTTACACCTGAACAACTATACAGTGTCGTCGATCAAATAATTGATATATACGGAGAAAACGGAAAAAAAAGAGAAGATTTTCCGAGGTTTATAAATCGTTTTGGAGTAGAATCCCTTAAAGAGCAGATTAGTTTCTAACTAATAGAAATGAATGATAGGATGAAGGCAATAAGGAAATTAAAAAATCATTACAATTTAAAAAAATAGAAGGAAAAGGTAGGCATTTTCATTAGTTTTCTCATATAATAATAGTAATAGTATTTTTTCAAAAAATTATGTCTATTATGGAGGGGATAGTCGTGGCATATGTTATTACAGCTCCTTGTATCGATGAGAAAGCAGGGGAATGCGTAGAGGTTTGCCCAGTGGATTGTATTGAACCAGGGGATGATCAATTTTATATTGACCCTGAAATTTGCATAGAATGTGGTGCGTGTGAATCGGTTTGTCCGGTTTCAGCCATTTTCCATGAAGACGATTTATTGGATGAGGATCTGCCTTACTTAGAAAAAGCCCGTAAATTTTTTGGCAGAGATTAAAAGTTTAATAGTTTAATAAGCTTTATAGCCTAACAGTAATGCCTGTTTCTGATGTACAGCTCATCAAAAGCAGGCTTTTAAATTTTCCTTCAAAAGCAAAATAATTTTAAATATAGCAGGATCAGCGTAAACTGTTTGTAGAGGGGAAATGAGAGGAAATTTTTTATGGGACATGTATACAGTGATGTCATTCAGTATCGGGGAACTCACTATGATTTTGGATATAGACAAGGTCAGTTATTAAAAGATTCCCTTATAATACCTAATCGTCAAAAACAATGGAGTTCAAGAAGAGAACGTCACTTCACCGTCAATGTATCAGAGGTAAAACAGGCAATTCTGCAGGTGGCCCCTAAAATTTGGGATGAGCTTCACGGTTTGGCTGATGCCCTGCAATGGAGTACTGAGGATACAGTCCGTGAGTTTGGCGGGTATTATCTTGAGTACGGCCGCAGCGGCTGCTCGATTTTTACAGGGGCTGACTATATGATTCGAAATTATGATAATCACCCCCTTTCTTATGAAGGACGTTACGTGCTTTATCAGCCGACCGACCAAGGGTATGCTTTGGTGGGTCCATCTATGCAAATTACAGGACGAACGGATGGAATCAATGAAAAAGGATTGGCCATGGGCTATAACTTTGTCAACCGAAGAAACACGGACGATGGATTTGTTTGTAATATGATTGGACGGCTCATTTTAGAGACGTGTGCGAACGTAGAGGAGGCTGTAGCTCTTTTAAAGGAAATTCCGCACCGCCATACGTTTAGCTATGTATTACTAGATAAAAATGAAGAAACTTATGTGGTGGAAGCCTCTCCAAGAGCTGTAGAGATTCGTAAGTCTAACTTTTGTACCAATCATTTTGAAAAATTAACCGAGGAAAACCGCTACCGTCTTGACGATTCAATTCGTAGGCAGCAGGCTATTCAGGACCAGCAACATCATGCAACTGATCCTTACCATGCCTTTCGGATGTTAAATGATGCCGCTAAGCACGTGTTTTCAAAAAAATACGCAGCTTCTGCTGGAACCTTGCATACAACAGCATACTTCCCTAAAGATTTAAAAACATGGATTGCGTTAGGCGGGGATCGGATGCCGCTTATCTTTGATTTTAAACAGTGGCTGCAAGGAGACAATACACATGCCAAGCGAATCAAGGGGGAGTTAGAGACAGATCTGCCGTT
Organism: Bacillus oleivorans; assembly: GCF_900207585.1. Taxonomy (GTDB): domain Bacteria; phylum Bacillota; class Bacilli; order Bacillales; family JC228; genus Bacillus_BF; species Bacillus_BF oleivorans. The sequence continues at coordinate 126,931 of NZ_OAOP01000009.1, forward strand.
TGTACAGATGACCCTCATTTAAATTTGAAACAGTTGGTGATATGTAATCATCTTTGAAAAATTATTGCAATATGCAAATAAATGAAGTATAACTAAAGTAGAGGTGAGAAACAATGGAAGAAAATCTTCGTGAATTATTTCAAATCATGACACGCCGTTTTGGGTTTTTGAATAAAAATTGCTGCAGTACAGGCGGCTATGAAATTTCCCTGATCCAAAGTCATATTTTATATGAAATTGACCGTCAGCATAAACCATCTATGCAGCAAATTGCTGAAATATTAGGAACCGACATTACAACATTTAGTCGCCAGGTTCAATCGCTGGTTAAAATGAATTTGGTCAAAAAAACACCAGACCCAGATGACCGCAGGGTTCATATCCTTTCTTTAACAACAGAAGGTAAATATATAGCGACAGTCATTCACGAACAAATGAATGCTTATTTAAAAGAGGTCTTTTCTCATATGAATGAATTTGAAAGGGAAACTGTTATTCGGTCCATTAAGTTGCTTAATGAAGCGATGGGGAAATCGAATATGTGCTGTGCCCTAATTTTGGGGTAATATCCCCCTTGTTTATACTTGCAAAATGCAAGTTATATAAACAGAAAGATATAGTTACATCAAAAAAATAATAAATACTTGCGAATTACAAATAAAAAGGAGAATAAACATGTTTACTGATATCTTACGAAGCTTTCTATCCATTGCTTTAGAACTGACGGTTCTTTTTATTGGAATCTCTTTTCTCGTGAGCCTGCTTCAGGGGCTAATCCCTTATGAAAAGCTTAACAAATATTTATCTGGAAAGAACACATTTACTGGAGCACTGGCAGCCATTGCATTTGCATTTATTACGCCATTTTGTTCTTGTTCGACGATTCCGGTAGTGGTGAATCTTTTACATAAAAATGTTCGTTTTGGAATTGTGATGATCTTTTTATTTGCATCGCCTGTTCTAGATCCAACCATTATTACATTAATGACCGCGTTATTAGGTGTGAAAGTCGCAATCGCCTATACACTCATAACGTCAATTTTATCAGTCATTATCGGTTTAACACTTGAAAAACTTGGGTTTGAAACGGCAGTAAAAAAAGTAAAAATGACTGGCTTTAATGAGCAGCAAGTAAATTTCAACATTAAAGGTGCCCTTAAAGAAACCATTGATTTAATGAAAACAGTGTATCCTTATCTTCTTATCGGTGCAGCGATTGGCTCTGTTATATACGGAGCAGTTCCAACCGAATGGATTGTCACCTATTTTGGTGAAGATAAATGGTGGCTTGTACCGATAGCAGCTGTGATTGGAATTCCTTTGTATATTCGTTTATCAACTATGATTCCTTTATCTCAAATTTTAATTGCAAAAGGGATGGCGTTTCCTCCCATGATGGCCCTAATGATTGGGGCAACGGGTGCCAGTTTGCCGGAATTAGCCCTATTAAACTCGATATTTAAGAAAAAACTTGTTTCAGCATTTGTTGTATCGGTCGTATGTATGGCTTCGATTTCAGGATTTCTCTTTTATTTCATTTAAAGGAGGTGAGAAAAGATGGCTTGGTTTAAGAAAAACAAAGATGATTCATGCTGTGACATTCAAATTGAAGAAGTTACAGATGAAGAGCAAGAAGCTTGTTGCTAAGGAAATTAAATAGTATAAAAATCACCTCTTTAGATATTTTTTCTCAAGAGGTGATTTTTTTTGAATATCAATTTGGAAGCATTTATCTTGATTTCGAGATATGTAAAGAAGTAGAATGAAGGTGTCTTAAAAAAGTCATATTAAAGAAGAAAAAATTAGGAGGAGAACGAACATGGGCAGATTTGATGATAAAGTAATCGTAATTACAGGGGCAGCTGGCGGTATCGGTAAAGCAGTTGCAAAAAAAGTAACAAGTGAAGGAGCAAAAGTTGCATTAGTAGATTTAAATCTCGATGCTGTTCAAAATGTTATCAGTGAATTAGGTTTAGATGATTCAAGAGCGATTGCCCTTCAGGCTGACGTTTCCCAAGAAGATCAGGTTAAAGCCTATGTAGATGTAACTGTTGATAAATTTGGAAAAATCGACGGTTTCTTAAACAATGCAGGAGTTGAAGGGAAAACTGCTAATGTAGAAGAGTATCCTACCGATGTATTTGAGTTTGTCTTTAACGTGAATGTTAAAGGTGCATACTTTGGCTTGAAATATATGGTACCTGTTATGAAAAAGCAAGGATATGGAAGTATAGTAAATACTGCTTCTTTAGCAGGGTTAATGGGATCACCAGGGATGATTGCTTATAACTCATCGAAACACGCTGTTATTGGGATGACCAGAGTAGTAGCAACAGAAGTGGCAAAGTTAGGTATTCGCGTAAACGCTGTAGCGCCTGGTGTAATCAATACCCGTATGATGAGACAAATTGAAGAGAATACGGCTCCCGGTGCAGCAGAAGCAGCTCAAAAAGCTTATAACAATGCTGTTCCAATGGGAAGATACGGTGAACCAGAAGAAGTTGCTAATGTCACAAGCTTCTTATTATCAGATGAAGCTTCCTATGTAACGCAATCTATCTATACTGTTGATGGCGGTTTAATCATGCAATAATAAAGAGAAAAGCATCAGGAAAATTTCCTGGTGCTTTTTTTTGAGACATTTTGAAGATTTACTTCCAGAAAAATATGGTTAATTCTCATCGATTGTAAATACTTTTACATGGGTATTGATACCAGCTGGGCCCACTTATTAAATGTCTTTTGGATGAGTAATGAGAGATGGTAATTCTTTAATGATACAAAATGATCCGGAACAAGTAGGATAGTCATAGAAACCAGCTACTAAGGAAAGCTTTATTTCTTGGTAGCTGGTTTATTAATCGCGTACTGACTTTTAGTAAGTCACTATAAAAAAATAATTAAAATATCTTTAAATCGAAGGAATTTAGTTGTACAATGAGTTGTAGCCTCTTTGTAATGATGATTCAATTCCATAGCAAAATAGGAGAAAGCACCAGAGGAGGATTATAATGCAGAAGAATCAAGAAAATAAAAATTCACCTTTTGAAATTGGGATATATACATTGGCAGATATTGGACCAGACCCATTGACAGGACAAACAATCAGTGCAAAACAGCGACTGGATGAAGTGGTGGAGGCGGCTAAGCTTGCTGATGAAGCAGGTTTAGATGTATTTGGGGTCGGGGAACATCACCGGCTTGACTATGCGGTCTCGACTCCACCCGTTGTGTTGGCAGCTATTTCACAAGTGACGAAAAAGATAAAATTAACAAGTACGACAACCGTTTTAAGCACGGTTGATCCGGTGAGGCTGTTTGAGGACTTTGCAACATTAGATCTTCTCTCAAACGGCCGGGCAGAAGTGATCGCTGGGCGCGGTGCTTTTATTGAATCTTTCCCTTTATTTGGCTACGAACTAAACGACTATGATGCGTTATTTGAAGAGAATACTAACCTTTTTCTTAAATTGAATCAAGAAGAAATGGTAACGTGGAAAGGTCATTTTCGCCCAAGTTTAAGAAATGCTGAGATCGCCCCTCGTCCGCTTCAGAAGCAAATTCCATTTTGGATCGGTGTGGGCGGAACCCCTGAAAGTGCTGCAAGAGCAGGCCGATATGGAGTGGGCTTAGCACTTGCAATATTAGGCGGTGATCCAATGCGTTTTAAACCGCTCGTTGACGTTTATCGCCAAACTGCCAGGGAAGTGGGCCATAGTCTTGATACACTTAAAGTTGGAGTTACAGGCCACGCCTATATTGCTGAGACAAATGAGCAGGCAAAGGAAGATTTTTATCCTTACTATTCAAACTACTGGAATTACGTGAATAAACAGCGTGGCATGGCTTCTCATATGACACGCGATAACTTTGAGTATTTAGCAAGTCCAGAAACCGCTTTGTTTGTAGGCAGTCCTGAGCAAATTATAGAAAAAGTGCTGCACCAGCATGAGCTGTTTGGCCATCAGCGTTTCTTGGCACAAATGGATATAGGCGGATTACCATTTTCAAAGATTGCGAAAGGAATTGAACTGCTAGCAACAAAAGTAGCCCCTGTATTACGTCGGGAACTATGTAAATAAGACTTCAGCATTCAATCCCTGAAGAAGCTAGTGAAGAAATATTCCGGAAAAGTCTTAGGCAGAGATTTATTCCGGTTTTTTTATGTACTCCAATGGGGATTTTTTCCGATTGAATTCTTTTAAAAAATTCCATTATTTGATAGATAAACTTTTTCATGGACTGGTGCTAATATGGTGTAAGCATTCCTAAATGTTTTTTACATTATATCTAAGAAGGGGAAATGAGATGAAAAAGTTTAGTCTATTATTATTAGGCTTTTTATTTATAATGGCTTTAGCTGCTTGCGGGGCGGACAAGTCTTTAGACAAGTCTGAAGTTTTAAGTAAATCCGTTGAAGCAACTAAGTCGCTTGAAAGCTATTCAGTTGAAATGAATATGGACATCGATATGATGGACATGAAGTCAAACTTAACAGCAACAGGAGATATCACTCATAATCCAGATGCTATGTATCTCAACCTGAACATGGGAATGCCAGGAATGAGCATGGATATGGAAATGTACCTGCAAGATGAAGAAGCGTACATGAGCATGTTTGGCGAATGGATGAAAATGGACGCTGCTGAAATGGGAATAAGCGATTTTGATCAGCTTAACCAAGAAGAAATGGAAAAATTGACCCAATTTACGGAGCAATTTGAAATGACAGAAGAAGAGAATGCGTATGTTTTAAAACTGTCAGGCAATGATGAGTCATACAAGGTATTAATTGAGGATCTGGTTATGTCATCAATGGGTGATTTCTCTGGAGATCCTTATATGGAAGAAATGATAGAATCTATCAAAATTAATAAGTTAGACTTAGAAATTCGAATCGACAAGGAAACATTCTTCCAAACTGCTCAAACCTTTGATGTTGAGCTTGAAATGGTTGAGGAAGGGACTACTACACCTATTAAATTGAAGGGAGATTTTACTACTTCAAATTTAAATAAGGTGGAACCAATCGAGATACCGGCGGAAGTAAAAGAGAATGCTGTGGCAGAGGAAGAAATGGATCCATTTGCTGAAGGTATGAGTGTAGAAGAAATTCAGGAATTAGTCACTTATACAGTACCACAACCTGCAGAGCTTCCAGAAGGCTATGTCTATACTGAAGGCTATTACGATGAAACGATGGACAGTGTGATGTTAAGCTATGACAAAGATCCGGAAAACTGGGTAATGGTAACGGTTTATCCTACTGAGGTTATGAGCTTAGCAGATATGGAAGGGGAACCAGTTACCGTTCACGGTACTGATGGGATTTATTATGAGATGGATGGTTACTTCAGTGTTAGCTGGGAACAAGACGGTCTGTTAATCGAATTAGCCGGAGTGGGAACTGAGCTAACAAAAGAACAATTGATCGAGATTGCAGAGAGTGTACAATAGAATCAAATTTTAAGGCACACCTAGATAAACTAGGTGTGTTTTTTTGTTTAAGTTTGTACTGAGTTCTGTTAAACATAGTGTAAAAATGAGATTACTTTGAAAAATGATTACTTTAACCAAAAAGAGAGACAATAATCCATATATGTGCGATACCAAGGAGGTTTATATATGGATAAGGAGATGAATTACGGACAGGATTATAAATTCATTCCTGCAACATCAGTGGGAAGTGGTGTTGGCATTCAAGTATTACCTGATTTATATTGCTATACGAATCAAATTGTAAATATTGTTTTTGCTGGTGACCCAGAAACTGGCGAATTTGTTTTAGTCGATGCGGGGATGCCCCATGCAGCTGAAGAAATTATTTCAGAGACTGAGGAACGTTTTGGCAGAAACAGCCGGCCAAAAGCGATTATATTAACACATGGCCATTTTGATCACGTTGGATCCATTATTGAGTTGGTGGACCATTGGGATATTCCTGTATATGCTCATGAATTAGAATTTCCTTACTTAACAGGGGAAAAGAGCTATCCTGCACCAGATTCATCTGTTGAAGGGGGTATGGTCGCGAAAATGTCTCCGCTGTTTCCTAATGAACCGATAAACATAGGCAAACATCTTGAAAAACTGCCAGCAGATGGAACAGTCCCTTATTTGGCTGATTTCTGCTGGATCCATACTCCCGGCCATACACCTGGTCATGTTTCATTCTTTAGGGAGAAAGACAGGGTTATAATAGCGGGTGATGCCTTTGTAACCGTTAAGCAGGATGTTCTTTATAAAGTCATTACGCAAGAACTGGAAATCAGCGGTCCTCCCCGTTATTTTACGCCTGATTGGAAATCTGCCAAGGAGTCAGTGGTGAAAATTGAGCAATTAAAACCAGAAGTTGCGATTACTGGACATGGCCAGCCATTGTCAGGTGAACTGTTGTCTCAAAGCTTAGCAGAATTGGCTCGGGATTTTGATACGATTGCTCTTCCTCGCTACGGGAAGTATGTTGATAAAGAGATACATTAAATAGAATAAACAACCTTTCCATTGTTAATGGATGGGTTTATTTTTTATCGTTTATACTGAACGGTTATTGACACCTTAGATTATTTATGATAAATTTCTCTTGAATTAAAGATATCTTAAATTGAAATAAACAGGTATGTGGTTATTATTGATTTCGGAGAGATTATTTACTTCGTGTGAAAAGTAATACTAAATAAAAGCATAAGTTTGGAGGTATTTATATGAATGGTTTAAAAGGAATTCACCACGTAACTGCGATTACAAGCAGTGCAGAAAAGAACTATCAGTTTTTCACATATGTATTAGGTATGCGTTTAGTTAAAAAAACAGTAAATCAGGATGATATTCAAACCTATCATTTGTTCTTTGCAGATGATACGGGAAGCCCTGGTACAGATATGACTTTCTTTGATTTTCCTGGGATTCCGAAAGGATTTCACGGTACAAATGAGATTTCCAAAACATCATTCCGTGTGCCGACAGATGAGGCTTTGGATTATTGGATAAAGCGATTTGATCGTTTAGGTGTCAAACATACCGGCATAAGAGAACAATTTGGGAAAAAGACTCTTTCTTTTGTCGATTTTGATGATCAGCAATACCAATTGATATCTGATGAAAATAATGAAGGAGTTGCATCTGGAACGCCGTGGCAGAAAGGTCCGATTCCTTTAGAGTATGCGATTACTGGTTTAGGACCTATTTTTGTCCGGATTGCAGATTTTGATTATTTTAAAGAGATGCTGGAGAAAGTCCTGCAATTCAAGGAAATAGGAAAAGAAGGCTCATTCCATTTGTTTGAAGTTGGCAAAGGAGGAAATGGAGCACAGGTGATTGTGGAACATAATGTGATTCTCCCCCCGGCTCGCCAGGGGTATGGGACTGTTCATCATGCTGCATTCCGTGTTGAGGATCGTTCCGTTTTAGATGAATGGATTGCAAGAATGGCTAGTTTTGGGTACCAAACATCAGGTTTTGTGGACCGTTATTTCTTTGGTTCCTTATATGCAAGAGTAGCTCCACAAATCCTATTTGAATTTGCAACGGATGGACCTGGATTTATGGGAGATGAGCCATATGAAACACTGGGGGAAAAGTTATCCTTGCCTCCATTTTTAGAGCCAAAACGTGAACAAATTGAAAGATTAGTCCGCCCTATTGATACAGTAAGAAGCACAATTGAATTCGAAAAGGAATAGGCAATAAAATAACAATCACCAGACAATTAGCTGTGCTAGTTTGTCTGGTGATTGTTATTATCCTTCTAAATTTATGCAGAACAGAATATATTTCCAAATTTGTTGTATAATTGCCTGTAATATATTACTAGATTTTTTGTAAAAATTTTAAATTAAATTCCTTTAGGAAATATCATTATAATGTAAGTGTTTTCATAAAAAATACTTTTTTGGTAGTTCGAAATTGTCGAAATCTTTGGCACAAATATATTGCATTTTACGTTTAAAAATAGTAATATAGTTTCATTAATATATTGCATACAAGAAATTACTTAATGAATACACTTCATAGAGGAGACAAGCTAAAATGAATAATAAACTATCATTTTCTTCTTATTTAGCAATTGGATTTATGCTATTTGCACTATTTTTTGGAGCCGGGAACTTAATCTTTCCAGCACAGCTTGGCCAATATTCCGGAACCAATATATGGCCAGCTGCAATTGGATTTTTAATTACTGGTGTAGGACTGCCGCTGCTTGGAATTTTAGCAATGGGATATTCAGGAAGCAGGAACCTGCAAGAATTGTCAAGTAGAGTTCACCCAGCCTATGGGGTATTCTTCACAGCTCTGCTTTATTTAACAATTGGTCCATTCTTTGCTGCTCCCCGTACAGGGACAGTAGCTTATGAAGTAGGGATATCACCATTTTTCCCTGAAGGAACAGAACAATTAGGGCTGCTCATTTTTTCAGCAATATTTTTTGCAATTGCCCTTATATTCTCACTAAATCCAAGTAAAATTGTTGATAACGTTGGGAAGATTTTGGCTCCATCTCTTGTTGTTTTACTTATTGTTTTATTAGGAGCTGCAGTAGTGAATCCGATGGGGGAAGCAGGAGTTCCTCTAGATGCATACAAAGATGGAGCATTCGTAAAAGGGTTCTTAGAAGGATATAACACAATGGATGCACTCGCTTCCCTAGTATTCGGGATCATTGTTATTAATGCGATTCGTGCTCTAGGTATAACTGATAAGGGTGATATTCTTCGCGCAACCGCTAAAACAGGAGTCATTGCCACCGGTTTACTTGCTCTAATCTATGTCGGAATTGCCTATTTAGGATCTACAACGACTGAAGCTCTAGGTCTTTTTGATACAGGCGGACCGGTTCTCAGCGGAGCTGCTTCCTATTATTTTGGAACTTTCGGGTCTGTTATGCTTGCTGTACTCATTATTCTAGCTTGTTTAACAACAGCAATCGGGTTGATTACAGCAAATGCCGAGTATTTCCATACTTTACTTCCTAGATTTAGCTATAAAACATTAGTTGTGTTCTTTACTGTTATTACATTTGTATTTGCAAACTTTGGATTAGCGAACATCATTACTTATTCTGTTCCAGTACTCATGTTCCTATATCCTTTAGCGATTGTTTTAATGCTTTTAACATTCCTGTCACCACTATTTAATCACTCCCGTATGGTGTATGTGGCAACAATCTCTGTAACATTCCTGATAAGTATTATCGATGGTTTTAAAACTTTATGTTCTTTACTAGGCATCGATTACTATGGATGGTTAGCACCAATCGTTTCGTTCTATGAAGAATATTTACCGTTATATCCTCAAGGACTCGGATGGCTGGTACCATTTATCGTGGTTACTCTTGTGACAGGGGTACTTGCCAGATTTCAAAAAGTAACTGCCGCTGCTGAAGCGTAAACCTATAAATAAAAAGCCGATTTCCTGCTTTTAAGGAAACCGGCTTTTTTAGAGTAAATGAATTAATATTTTAGCCAATTTGTGCGCATTAAGGCGGAGGCATTTTCAGCATCCTGATTTTTTAATAGTTCTATTATTTTGGAGTGTTCTTCGACCGATTTTTCGGTTAACTTAATCGAGTTATGGAAAAATAGTCTTCGGACATGAGCCTGAAGTTGTGAGATAATCTGGTGGATATATGAATTTTGTGCGGTATCGACGATGATTTGGTGGAATTCTTCATCGATTTTAAGTGCAGCAAAATAATTTTCCGAACGGACGGCTACTGCAAACCGGTCATTGGTACTCTCTAGTAATGAAATCACATCATCAGTTAGATGAGGAATGACGAGTTCTGCAGCTAAAGCTTGCAGCACTGCAAGCGGGGGAAGAAGTTCATATATGGATTCCTTTTTGACTTCCGTTACTTGAGTGGCTTTTCCAGGGTACATTTTAACAAACCCTTGGACTTCAAGAAGTTGTAAAGCTTCTCGGACAGGGGTTCGGCTAACACCTAAGACTTCAGCAAGTTCTGTATCATTTAATTTTTCACCTGGCAGCAAGGTCCCATCAATAATCCATTGTTGAAGTTGAGTAAATACGTTCTCTTTAGCCGTTTTACGGACAGGCTTTAAATGGTTTGCTGGAATCGGCATGCTCTTTTCACCACCTTGTCAATTTTGATTGTTCTTATATAAAACAGTATACATCAAAAGTGAGTTCTTAGAAATATCCAATATATTAAATTCTGGAATATGGTATTTAATTTTCAGAGCGTTATAAAATCTATATATATAAAAGGGTGAAGATTGTGCATTCCTCTTATTGGTTAACAAATGTTTTATTAGAAACAGGTTATAAATATGAACATAATGAAGTTATAGGGACAAATACCGACCTATTTCACATTTTGATTAAAGATGGAGAAATCGCCAAAATTGTTTCGGAAATGAATGATACTGATTTTAAAATACCAGTTTATGATGCAAAGAAAAAGTTAATGCTGCCGGCTTTTAAAGAAATGCATATCCATATAGATAAAAGCTATTACGGCGGGCCATGGAAGGCGGTGCGTCCAGTCAAGAATATTATGGGCAGATTCAAAGAAGAAAGGGAGCTGTTGCCAAAGCAATTACCCTTCGCCAAGGAACGGGCTGAAAAGATTTTGAACTTGCTAGTAGGTTATGGCTCAACCCATGTTCGAACTCACTGTAATATAGACCCCGTAATCGGGCTAAAAAACTTAGAAGCAACTATGGGAGCACTCGATTCGTTTGCGGGTAAAATCTCATCTGAGGTAGTGGCGTTTCCGCAACATGGATTACTCCGTTCGGACGTAAAGGAACTTGTTAAAGAATCGATGAAACATGGAGCTGCATTAGTGGGCGGCGTTGATCCGGCAACAGTCGATGAAAACATTGAAGAATCCCTATATACAATGATGGATATTGCTGTTGAAGCTGATGCAGGTGTTGATATCCATATCCATGACCGGGATTATTTAGGTATTTATACGATGAAAAAGCTGGCCGATTTAACAGAGGAGGCAGGATGGCAAGGAAGAGTAACAGTTAGCCATGCATTTGGTTTTGCAGGTGTTTCAGAGAAAGCAGCTGCAGAACTTGCCGAGCGTTTTGCTGAACTCCGCATGAAAGTCACCTCTACCGTTCCGATTGGCAGACTGATCATGCCCCTTCCATTACTCCGTGAAAAGGGAGTAAGAGTAGAACTGGGAACGGATAGTCTTACTGATCACTGGTCTCCCTTTGGAACTGGTGATAATTTAGAAAAAGCAAGCCGACTGGCGGAAGTGTATGGGTATGCAGACGAATACTCCTTATCCCAGACACTAGGCTTTATTACTGGGGGAATAACCCCGCTAAATAAAAAGGGAGAGCAAGTATGGCCGGTGGCTGGTGAGAAATTTAAAGCTGTTTTCGTCGAAGCGTCCTGTTCCGCTGAGGCAGTGGCGAGGAAGACAAAACGTGCAGCTGTTTTTCATAACGGTGTGCTCGTATCTGGTCAGCTATAATCTTAATACGGCCAAAGCAGTCAGCTTAGATTTTGAGCTGAAGCTGCTTTGGTTTTTATTTTTTTCATCCCAATTTTTGGCTGGTATGATATACTAATGGGACATGAAAATCTCTTCATTTCCTGTCCTCTATGCAGGCCTCTATATACTCCAATAATAACTCTGCCTTTTAAAAATTTTTCACAGTCAGGTGATCAAACATGAAATTAATCATTGCCGAAAAACCATCCGTTGCGAAAAATATAGCGGATGCATTAAAAGTAAAAGACAAAAAAGATGGCTATTTTGAAGGAAATGGCTATTTCATTACGTGGGCATTCGGACATTTACTAGAGCTTTTTGATGCCAAAGATTACGACAGAAAAATGGCTGTGTGGAAGCTAGAAAACTTCCCGTTTATTCCGTCAACCTTCCAATACAAGGTTAAATCTGATCCGAGAAATCGAGATAAACCCGACAATGGGGCTTACAAACAGCTGAAAACGATCCACTATTTAATGCAGCGAAACGATGTTGATACAATCATCTCTGCCTGCGATTATGATCGTGAAGGTCAATTAATCGGGGACAGTATTATCTATAAAATTAAGACCGATAAGCAGGTATACCGGCTCCTTTTAAATGAATGGACGCCTGAGGCCGTTCTTTCGGGGCTAGAAAACCTTAAACCCAATACTGAGATGAGGCCGTTATTAGATGCGGGGATAAGCCGGCAATGGACCGATTGGGTCATTGGCATTAATCTCACATCCGTAGCTACCTTGAAATATCAAAAAGGTAAAGGGAAGGCGTTAAACATAGGCAGGGTATTACTGCCGACATTAAAGATCATATACGACCGAGACCGCGAAATTGAGAATTTTGTACCTGAAGAATATATTAAACTGACGGCAACCTTTCAATTAGAAAATCTGCAAACCTATGAGGGTATATATGCAGAAGACGGAGAGGACAAGTTTAAAAAGAAAGAACAATTAGAGGCAATTGAACAGGCCATTATGAACAAAAATGGACTTGTCATAGATAAACAAGTCGAACGGAAGAAGGAGTATCCGCCCTTTCTTTTTAACCTTTCTAATCTCCAAGGCTACATAACAAATAAATATAAAGGCTGGACCGCAGATAAAGTGTTAAAGGTTGCCCAAGGTTTATATGAAAAGAAGCTAATCACCTATCCGAGGACATCCAGTCTCGCATTAGAGGAAAGTCTAATCGAAAAAGCAGCCAAAGTTTTAAAATCGGCAGCTGAAGATCTTCCCTATAAAGATGAAATTAAGTTTGTCCGGTCAAAAAGGATTTTTAACAATGCCAAGGTTGAGAGTCATAGTGCGATTATTCCGACCTACTTAAAACCAAAGCGTTTAACCGGTGATGAGGAAATCGTTTACAGAGCGATAAAGAATCGTTTTATCATGCAGTTCATGCCTGTAGCGGAATACGAAGAGACAAAAATCCAGACAAAAGTGATGGATACTGATCTTTCCGGGGTGTTTCACACAAAAGGAAAGATTCAGCTCGTAGAGGGGTGGAAGAAGGTTGAGAAGATAGAATCAAAGGATACGATTCTGCCAATGATAGAGGCAGAAGATCAGGTAGTGGTTGCAGATCAAACGATTTCTTCTCATGTCACGAAACCTCCTAAGCCACATACCGAAATGACCTTGCTCAGGGTAATGGAAACCTGCGGAAAAAGCTATAAAGAGGAAGACAGTGAGGAATTATTAGGCAGTATTTTAAGCGGATTTAGTATCGGTACCCCGGCAACCAGAGCAGATACGATTAAAAAGTTAAAGGAAGTCGGCTATATTACAGCACAAAACAAAAATTTGGTCTGTACTGAACTTGGCAGAAAGCTAGTGGAAACGTTCCCGATCAAGGATTTATTTGATTTAGAGTTTACAGGCCGCCTTGAAAAATCTTTATCTGATATTGAAAAAAATCGCGTAAGTCAACAACAATTTTTAGATGTTGTATTTCAGTTTACGAATAAAGCCGTTGAAACGATTAAAGCGGGACAAGACGTAACGATTCATCAGGTGTCGCTGGAAACGAGGTCGAATGAAGCACTCGGTAACTGCCCGGTTTGCGGATTTAAGGTAATTGAGGGGACAAAGGGCTTTGGCTGCTCGAATTGGAAGAACGGGTGTAAGTTTGTGATTTGGAAGAATGATAAATTTCTAGCTGCGATGAAGAAAAAAGCATCGAAAACAATGGTAAAAGCTCTCCTTACTAATCAAGTAGCTTTTGTAAAAGGCCTCACCAGTAAAAACGGTAAAAAGTTTAATGCTTATCTGCGCTATGAAAAAAATCCGGAGCAGGATTATTTCAGCTGGAAGATGGAGTTTAAAAAGTAAGTAAGTTTAATAAAAGGTGTGAAATCGGTCCGTAAACAAAGGAGCCTGTCTTAATCAAGTAATAAAAAACAGGCTTTATTTGTGTAAAGTGCTAGTAGAAACTTATAAAAATGACCTTTGTATCTGAAGGTCCTTTTTTTATTCGGGGCATTTTTTTTGAATATATAAAGAATCATCATCACACATTCAAACATTTATTTGACTATTTGTTTGTAAAGGAATACATTAATTATATACAAACAATCAAACTATTATTTGAATATAAATGGAGGCGGGAAGTTTGGCTAAAGATGTTTGTGAAGTTACGTGTATAGATGAGGAAAAAGTAGGTCGAGTAAAAAACAAGCTAGCTGGAGAAAACCCATTAGATGTTGCTAAGGTTTTTAAGGCATTGTCAGATGATACCAGAATTAAAATAGCGTATGCCCTTGCTGTAGAAGACGAATTATGTGTTTGTGATGTAGCTAACATTGTGGGAGCAACTACAGCCACTGCCTCCCATCATCTGCGTTTATTAAAAAATCTTGGCTTAGCCAAATATAGAAAAGAAGGAAAATTGGTATTTTATTCATTAGACGATGAACATGTAAAGCAACTCATCCAGGTGGCATATGCACACCAAAAGGAGGCTGTTGAAGCTTGAACGAAGTAACAGAAGCCTTAGAAAGGAAAACAGTGTATAGGGTTGAAGGGTTTTCATGTGCTAATTGTGCAGGAAAGTTTGAAAGGAATGTGAAACAGCTTCCCGGCGTTCAGGATGCAAGAGTGAATTTTGGTGCATCCAAAATATCAGTTTACGGAAGTACAACCATTGAAGATTTAGAAAAGGCAGGTGCCTTCGAAAACCTAAAAGTCACCCCTGAAAATCCTGTTCAAGTGCAGGGAACGAATCAAGCAGCTGAAAAGGAAGCCAAAGAACCAATTTATAAAAAGCATAGCACTTTATTATTTGCATCCCTATTAATCGTCTTTGGTTATGTTTCTCAATTCGTAAATGGGGAAGACAATCTTGTGACATCCCTTTTATTTGCAGCCGCGATTGTGATAGGCGGTTTCTCTCTCTTTAAAGTGGGATTTCAAAATTTAAGTCACTTAGAATTTGACATGAAAACCCTTATGACAGTGGCGGTTATTGGAGCAGCGATTATTGGAGAGTGGGCAGAAGGTGCGATTGTCGTTATTCTGTTTGCCATAAGTGAAGCTCTAGAACGATTTTCAATGGATCGGGCAAGGCAATCGATTCGATCACTTATGGACATCGCTCCGAAGGAAGCACTGGTGCGAAGGAATGGACAGGAATTGATGGTTCATGTCGATCAAATCGCAGTCGGTGATATCATGATCGTTAAACCAGGGCAGAAAATCGCAATGGACGGTATTGTTGTAAAGGGATATTCTGCTGTTAATCAGGCTGCCATCACAGGGGAATCAGTTCCGGTTGAGAAAACCGCAGGTAATGAAGTATTTGCTGGTACCTTAAATGAAGAAGGCTTGCTAGAGGTTAAAGTAACAAAATTAGTAGATGATACTACTATTGCCAAAATCATTCATCTTGTCGAGGAGGCCCAAGGGGAGAGGGCTCCATCACAAGCCTTTGTCGATAAATTTGCAAAGTATTACACACCCGCCATTATGGCCATAGCTGCATTAGTAGCAGTTATTCCGCCGCTTTTAATCAATGGAAGCTGGCAGACATGGGTGTATCAAGGCCTAGCCGTTCTTGTCGTTGGCTGTCCCTGTGCATTGGTAATCTCAACACCGATTTCTATCGTTTCAGCAATTGGAAATGCAGCTAAAAACGGTGTTCTGATTAAAGGCGGTATTTATCTAGAACAAATGGGTATTATTAAGGCGATGGCCTTCGATAAAACCGGTACCCTTACAAAAGGTGTACCCGTTGTAACCGATTTTAAAATTATAAATAACAAAATGAGCGAAAATCAGTTATTTACACTTATTGCTGCTTTAGAAAAACGTTCTGGGCATCCACTGGCTTCAGCTATAGTAAAAAAAGCGGAAGAAGCCAACATATCATTTGCAGATGTAATGGTAGAAGACTTTACTTCCATTACAGGTAAAGGTATTCAAGGAACGATAAACAGTACGACCTATTATATTGGCAGTCCACAATTATTTGAAGAATTCCAGACAACTGTCTTCGATAAAAGCCTTCAGCAACAGATTCAAGAGCTTCAGCAACAAGGTAAAACCGTGATGGCAGCTGGAACTAAAGAAGAGATTCTCGCTTTTCTGGCCGTAGCTGATGAAGTACGGGAAGAGAGTAAAGAAGTAATGGAAAAACTGCATCAAATGGGCATTGAACAAACGGTTATGCTCAGTGGTGATAATAAAAGCACATCTAATGCGATTGGCAAAAATGTTGGAGTAACAGAAATTCAAGCTGAACTTTTACCGGAGGATAAGTTAACCTTTATTCAAAACTTGAGATCGGAGTATAAACATGTAGCCATGGTGGGCGATGGGGTTAATGACGCCCCTGCACTAGCTGCTTCAACAGTAGGAATTGCAATGGGCGGAGCCGGTACGGATACGGCACTGGAAACGGCAGATGTTGCCCTTATGGGCGATGATTTAAAGAAACTGCCATTTACCATTAAATTGAGCCGTAAAGCTTTAAATATTATTAAACAAAACATCATGTTCTCCATCAGTATTAAGGTGTTAGCCTTATTACTTGTAGTGCCGAACTGGCTAACTCTTTGGATTGCAGTACTCGCTGATATGGGAGCTACTATTTTAGTTACATTAAATAGCTTGCGACTATTGCGAGTTAGGGAGTAAATAAAGAAGAGAGGTGCTCATTTTCGAGTCCACCTCTCATTTATTTTACGGCTGCTGTTTCGGTTTCTATCCACTCTTGAGACCAATTTTCAATACTCTTCATGATGGGTTCTAAAGAGAGTCCTTTTTCTGTTAGGGAATATTCAATCCGAACAGGTGTCTCAGGAAAGACCTCTCTTTTAACAATGCCTTGGCTTTCCAAATCTTTTAGTCTCTCTGAAAGAACCCGTCCGCTAATCCCAATAGAGGATTCGAGTGTGCAGAAACGCTGTGGTCCGTTCAATAATTGATATATAACAAGTCCAGTCCAGCGCTGGCCTAAAATACTCATAGCTTTTTCAAATTTGGGACAAATCAAGGATTTGTTCATTTCCATCACTCCTGCTATTAGGATACCACATTACTGCAAATAATAAAATTTTAGAACGTTATAACTTTACTAAGAACTAGGAAGTTTTATTTTGTAATTGTATAGATAAGGAGCTGGTAATCGAAAGACATTGACATTGAGAATCATTTTCATTAGTATTTTAGTTGATAACAATTTTCATTTAATATGAGAAAACGTCTAAGGGATGCTATATGAAAAAAACATACTTGCTATTTGCTTTAATTATATTATCGTTTGCTTCTGTATTTATTGGGGTAAGTGCGATTTCGCCACTCGATTTATTTCATTTAACAGAAGCTCAAGCACAAATCTTGTTATCTAGCAGATTGCCAAGATTAATTACAATCATTGTGGCAGGTGCAAGTATGAGTATTTGTGGTTTAATCATGCAGCAATTAAGCAGAAACAAATTTGTTTCGCCGACGACAGCAGGAACAATGGATTCTGCAAGGCTTGGAGTATTAGTTTCCCTCATGATTTTTACCACAGCAAGCCCTTTGGAAAAAATGCTCGTTTCTTTTGTGTTTGCCCTTTTGGGGACATTCGTTTTTATGAAAATCCTAGATAAGATTAAATTTAAGGATACAATTTTTATACCGCTTGTTGGGTTAATGTTTGGGAATATCGTTAACTCAATCACTACCTTTTTTGCATATAGAGGTGACTTAATCCAAAACATATCATCATGGCTTCATGGTGATTTTTCCATGATTGTTGAGGGACAATATGAGTTAATTTATGTCAGTATCCCGTTACTTATTGTCGCATACGTTTTTGCCAATAAATTTACGATTGCAGGCATGGGAGAGGACTTTGCAAAAAATTTAGGGCTAAAGTACAAACAGGTTGTGAATATTGGGCTAGTGATCGTTGCCCTTATTACTTCATCTGTTGTTCTTACAGTTGGAATGATTCCATTTTTAGGTTTGATCATTCCAAATATCGTGAGCATCTATCATGGTGACCATTTAAAAAATAACCTGTTCCATACAGCCTTACTGGGTGCAGTCTTTGTCCTGTTTTGCGACATTCTGGGCCGCGTCATTATTTACCCATATGAAATCTCCATTAGCTTAACCGTAGGTGTCATTGGCAGTGCCATCTTTGTTTATTTACTGTTGAGGAGAAAAGCATATGAGTAATAAAAATAAACTTCTTGTATTAACGGCCATTGCCATTTTGCTTATTTCATTGTTCTTATTTTTTGATATCGGTTCAAATTGGGATTATGTCCTCCCAAGAAGGGTCACAAAGATTGTTGCAATCGTTTTAGCTGGGGCTGCGATTGCTTATTCGACACTTGTTTTTCAAACGATAACAAATAATAGAATCTTAACTCCGAGTATTCTAGGATTAGACTCTCTTTATCTATTAATTCAAACGATTGTTGTGTTTTTATTCGGATCGGCAACTGTGATGATGATGCAAGCGCAAGTCAATTTTCTCATCTCGCTTGGTTTGATGGTAATATTCTCAAGTATTTTATTTAAACTGCTCTTTAAAAAAGAAGGGCAAAATATCTACTTCCTGCTATTAATCGGATTAATATTTGGAACGCTATTTGAAAGTTTTTCTTCCTTTATGCAGGTATTAATTGATCCCAATGAATTTTTAATCGTACAGGACCGAATGTTTGCCAGTCTTAATAATGTGAATTCAGATATCATCTGGATTGCATTGATTTTATTGGCAGCAGCTTTCCTATACAGCATGAAATTTATAAAATATCTAGATGTCATGTCTATGGGAAGAGAACATGCGATTAACTTGGGCATTGATTATGATTATGTGGTGAAACGACTGCTGCTGGTTGTTGCCATCTTAATCTCGATCCCAACTGCATTAATTGGTCCGATCACCTTCTTAGGGCTCTTAGTAGTTAATGTTACGTATGAGTTTTTAAAAACCTATCAACATAAGTTTTTAATAATAGGTTCGGTACTGGTGAGTATTGTTGCTTTAGTAGGGGGACAATTGATTGTGGAAAGAATCTTTACATTTTCCGTCCCAATCAGTGTCATTATTAACTTTATAGGTGGCATTTACTTTATCTATCTATTATTAAAGGAGCGAAAATCATGGTAGATATAAGAAATGTGTATAAAGGTTACGGTGATAAGAATGTAATTGAAAATGTCTCAGTTCAAATTCAAAAAGGAAAAATTACTTCCTTTATTGGACCGAATGGTGCTGGGAAAAGTACGTTATTATCCATGATTAGCCGCCTGATTGAGAAGGATCAGGGAGACATTTATATTGATGGACAAGACATTACAAAAGCGAAAAGTAATGATCTTGCCAAAAAGATTTCCATACTCAAACAATCGAATCATATTAATTTACGTTTAACCATTAAAGAACTCGTTTCTTTTGGACGCTTTCCATATTCCCAAGGAAGACTGACCGATGAGGATTGGAAATATGTGAATGAAGCGATTGATTATATGGAGCTGGCTGACATACAAGACAAGTATCTGGATCAATTAAGTGGCGGTCAAAAGCAAAGAGCCTTTATTGCCATGGTAATCGCCCAGGATACTGAATATGTTCTGCTGGACGAACCGCTTAACAATCTCGATATGAAACACTCTGTGCAAATAATGAAGACATTAAAACGATTAGTGGAAGAACTAGGCAAGACCGTCGTTATTGTATTGCATGACATTAATTTTGCATCTGTTTACTCTGATTACATCGTAGCAATGAAAGACGGAAAAGTCGTCAATGAAGGCAAAGCCGAGGACATCATTGACTCTAGGGTTCTTAAAGAAATCTACGACATGGACATTGAAATCGAAAACATCCAAAACAAAAAAATCTGCGTCTACTTTTAGGAATTCGACACGTGCCTGTCACGCCCTGAAATTTTCGAAATGAAAAAACAACCACTCTAGAAATAGCGTGGTTGTTTCTTGGGAGAAAGATTTCTATATATGACCCTTATGGTAAATGTCATATTTAATTGATAAAAAGGGGAGTGAGAAAATCCACATTTGGTGATGAGCTGTTAAAATCCCCTCTTGAACCTCTGCCACTCGAAACACTTCTTCAAGTGGTAATTTAAACAACGAATTTGATCGAGACAAATAAATCCCCGAATCCGCATCGCTGGTTTTTTGCCTTTTGCTTGTTAATTGAAGCTGATTACCTGTTTGGCTTAACTCTAAGATTCCTATCATGGATGCACCCGGCAGCGGGAGCGCTATATTCATATATGTACTCTCCCTTGTTTGATGAAAGGAATAAAGAGCCACGAACGTCACTTCATTCTCTATCTTGCGAACCCATGCCCTGGGTGTTCTTCTCCCATCTAAAATTTCTTGAACAGGAACAATCTCTCCTGTCATTTCGACTTGCTTCCTTGACAGCGGCAAATTGATTTGTTTGACATATTGGCTTACCCCACGATAAATAAAGGCAAATGGTTTGAACCAAGGCTGCCATTTTACGGAGGCAAAGAGCCGGTAATCTTGAGTATTTTCATAAAAGTCAATAATGGCAGGAGCTAAGGTTGCCATATTGATATCAGGTTCAAATACCTCCATTTTATCTACAAGACCAGGATAGACTACCGTCGAATCCTCGATTCCAGCTAGAACCGTCTTACCAATTACTCCTCTTCCTTTAATCATACTGACGGGGAAAGGTAATGTCCTCTCTTTTGAGGGTGGGATAGAAAGAGACCATCCTATCAGTCCTAAGAAAGCAAAGAAAATAGAATTGAGGATCCCGTGGGATCGCAGCATAAAGTCAATCGAAATTGGCAACCCGACTAAATTTCCAAAAGCATACACGAGAGAAACCAGGATCGTGATGGCCAAAGAGAAAAAGGCAATACGAACCAGCCATTTCTGAAGGTTAACAGTAAAAGCAGCCTGGAACGATAAAACAACAAGACCGTAAATCCCTATGATATACAGCAGTACAGACAGGACTTCGATCCAAATGGAAAAGGAGATTCCTATCGCGACTAAAATAGGTGAGACGATAATAATCAGGCATACCGCCATATATAGTTTCGTTTTATTAACGAGCCTGCCTAAAAAGCCTGTAAAAATAGGCAACAAGAAAGATGCATAATGAAAATGCACAGCAGTCAGCAAGGTAATCATTGGGGAAAAACCTGTGTTGATAGCTGCCAGGTGGGCGAAAAACCAGGCTCCGCCAATTGGCAGATAAATCAGCCCCATATCTATCATAAATTCCTCTATTTTCGTAAAACCTCTTTGCAGGAAACGGGCTAGTCCGTAACATCCAATCAAAATAGTAAAGATAAGCCATATAAACCCTGCAGTAATATCCAGGTTTTTCTGTTCAACAGTATATACAACCACAATTCCGAGATAGGCAATCCATCCAACATATGTATAAATTTTATAAAACTTAGCCTGCTTATTTACGATCAGTTTAAGACACAAAGGTAAGTATACTAGCTGCGCAGCCGTTAACATGAGCGTGTACCAGGGGTAGTTACCGATAAGGACAACTATAAGAAACAAGAAAATATGAATTACGGTCATTTTATATTGTGTTATTTTCTCTAAATTCTCCTTCATAAGAAAAAACATCTCCAATTAAAGGATTCCTAACAATGACTTGAATCGAGTAGGCTGCACGTTCCTCTACATATCTTTCTGTTACCGTAGCAAGACCTTGTAAAGGTTTTGGCAGAGGGATCTCTATTCTCCCGATAATAAGACGCTGCCTTTTAGACGTAATGATTAAAGCCCCTTCTTTCGAAACAGTCAGAACCAGATCTGAATAAAGAAGACTGGGTTCTCCTAAATAATCTTTAATAATCTGCCTTTCCTGATCAAAACTCATAAGAGCATTAAAGTACCTTTTCTTCTCGCCAAAATAAAATATCCGTTCCCAATGGACTTGTTCCTCTCCCGTTTTTCCAACCCGTGGTGAATTAACAATCGTAAAGGGAATGTTTCTCCCATATTCTGGGAAAAGCAATTTCCATCTCGACCCCATGACAAACAATGGGTACAGCCATTTAGGGCCCCCTTGAATCTTTTTCATAATTCCCGATCCTTTAAAACAGCTTCCTGCTCCAATCGAATATCGCTTTTGCAGCATGGGATGAAGTCTATAAAACTCGTTTCCTAGCACTTTTTTATAGATAGACACTATTAATCACCCGATTGTTTTCTTTTACAGCTTTTAGCAGTGGGTATATCATTGCTGATTAAAAAGCCAATGACGGACAAAATGAAGAGGGAGATGTTAAACGTCAATGGATTAAAGGGATTTACCAGATAAGCGAAATCAGCCAGTATCGCTGAAAGCGTTAAAAAAGGAAAAAGAATGATCTGTAGCCCAAATAGACGCCGTTTGTTCCGATACCATACCCAAGCTTGAGCAAAAATAATTTCAGCTATTCCTGCAATCAATACGACGGTTCGCCCTTGTTCAAATGAAAGCGGAACTAAGTTGGTTACCATTGATATCTCATTTGGATGCATATACATTAACTTTGGAATGAGCCCATGATAGGTCCAAATTAAGACAAACAAATAAACAATAAGCCAATGACTAAAAAACCGAATATATTGTGAAAAGGGAGATTCTCCTTTTTCCAGCCAGCGTTTTAGCACATCAAAGCTCAAAGCTGTTGCCCAACCCATAATCGGCCGGAAAAAATAGTCTACTACTTTCCCAAGCATGCCAAAGTTAACATCATACGTGTATCGGGTTAAAAAAGTAATAGAATCCTGTTCTGGCTGATACTTCCAATATCCTCTTCCTTCCTGAATAAGAGAAATAGGCTGATCCGTTCCAAAGTGTAAGGAAGATGTTCGCGATCCATCCTCTGCTTCAATACTTCCCACACTTTTTCCCCAGCCTTCAATGGCTAAGCCAAAGCCGATATTGGTTTTATAAAGAAAAGATTGAGGATCGCTTTCTTTTTCCTTAGGCAAATAGGTAATCGATGAAAAGCGAAGGTCCCATTGCTCGTGCAGATGTGGGGTTTGGGTGGTCTCCCACAAATCTTCCATTTTAGTCTTAATCGGTATTTCTACATAAATAGCTTTGCTCCTCATAAAAACTCACCTCATGGCTTTAGCTTACCATAAATTGGAGGAAAGAAAAGGAGACGTGATAATAAGATAATAAAAAAGCAAAGCCTCTATCGGTTTTGCTTATTCCAAATGATATTGAATCATTTTCGGGCTCGTCACTTAGATAGCTTTTTCCGATCAGCAGATTGAGGAGGCTGTTCCATCCAGCCGTGATTAATCATCATATTGGCACCATCTTCTGAATAATGGAGGAGTTCTGTAGAAAGACGGGAATAAAGTACGCCTAAATCGTGTCTGGGACTAGTCGACAGGGAAATCCCGTATTGGCCAATTCCCGAAGCCGATAATGCTGCAATGTGGAACATCATTAATTTATCTGAAAAAGGGGGCACAGTTGAATCCGTTACCTCAGCCATAAGGTTAATGGCCCCTTGAGATAAATAATTTTCTTCTAGAAAGGTACTAAAGACTTTTAGGTGTTTCTTAGATATATCTCTCCCCCGTTCGAAGTACTTGCGAACCTCTTTGTTTCTAGCGACTTGACTAAAGCCTTGAATAATTGCAAGCCCAAGTCCGTTTCGCTTAGCATTATAGACGATATCACCAATTTCTACCCCCAAGAGAGGTCTGCGTTCTCCAAAAAAACCTGTTAAGAAGCTTTGATCTTTTACAAAGTCAATTTGATCTGGTGCTGGGATAATGGGTGGGCGAATATAAATTCCTTTTTCGATACTTAAATATGTTCCGCGCTTTGCTAGCTCTGTGGTTTCTGCTAATGCGGTTGCGTAGTAATCAAGGATGTCTTCACGAGACACCATCGCTAACGCTGTTCCGTAGGAGGTGAGTCCAAAATTGCCCATATTCGTTATATAGTGAATATATAAAGCATCCGTAAATAGACGGGGAGCCTCAAGATTAACATCTTGCTCGGTAAAGCCCTGTGGAATCGGATACTTTTCTTTTGTTAATATCTCTTTTACTTTTTGAACATGACGTACAGAAAGTTCTAGAGCATATTCCAATAATTCTCGTGTTGAATGATCGTCGACATGGGCTAAAAAATATTTAATTCCACAAAGAGCCATTGTATCGTTTTGAAAAGAGGTCCAAAGATGAGCAATTTCGGTTGCTGTTAATGGAGCGCTGTGAGTCGTTTCCATAAGAATCCTCCGTCCATCGAATTCATCCCTATTTTTTGCCGCGAAACTGAAATGTATGTATAAAAAAATAATGCCGGAAGGGGCTAACCCCAAACCGGCATTATTCCTTAATTCCTTGCAGCCATTCTTGATAACATTCATCACATAAAGTTTCCTCACGTTCACTCATTGAAGATAGAAAGGTTACAAAATGAAGTTGATTGTCGTCAACCTCTTTCGTACAGTAAAAGCATTGTTCAGCCATGAGGGTCCTCCTTGTTTGTGTCAGGGGGTATCTTTAGTTTGAACCATGGCTGTCAGTTTTTACTTGGGAAAAGTGACCATTCATTTTATATAAAAAATAGTATTTCTATAAACCCTTTTTAAGTACTTGAAAAATAAAAGCGTCAAAGCCTGGACAGCCAGGTAGTAACTAAAGGATAGATAAGGGACCCATTCTTTGTATTTAACAACCTCAAATTGCGATGACATCCATTCTAACCCCACTGAAGCAAGGGACCATAATACGATATATACGAGAATCCATAAACCTTTTACATTCAGCATGTCAAATAAGTAGATCAAGATGTAGCCAAATAGGGCGTATAAAATATAGGTAAGTAAATCAAATAGATCATATTTGCCGGTATCCATGATATCGTAAAAGTCTGCCCATGGTGCTGCTAAAGTCCGATCCGTGATGCGGCCAACAGTTGCAGTGTATACAAGAATTAGGATGGTAATACTACGAGGAAAACGTTTCGGCAAAAAACAAATAATGACTATTACTACAGTAAGAAATATTAAAACAAACCATTCATTTTGGTCAAAGTTTTTAGGGAGAATCATGCTTGATCATTCCCTCTTTAATTAATATCTTGCGGAAACTGTATCTGGCTGCTTGTATCACGATATAGATTAGACCATATGCGATAAACGAATACACAATATGCCATCCTTTATACTCGATAATGTTCAATTTTAAGAGTGAGTATTCTATGGAGCATAACACTCCAACTAATGTGACCCCAAGCAGACCTTTGATATAGAATGATTTAAAAAATTCACTGCTGTTTATTGTTAGAAACATTAAAACTGGAAGAAGAACAATTTCAAATATTTGATGTGTAACATAATCTTGAGTTTTAGTCGAAATTTCTATGTAGCTATAATTTGTATTTACAACAGCGATATAGGTAGAGATGATGAACTCTATCGCTAAAAAAGAGAGAATCAGCTCGAAATGATGTATTTTTTTCTTAGAAAGAGTAAATGCAATGATTCCAATAATGGAAAGGGAAATGAAAGTACTAAGCAACATGTGGTAATCAGCTCAACCTTTTTAATTTGATACCTATAGGTTGTGTTTGGAAAAGTTAGAATATACAAAGGGTTCATTATGAACAAATAGAGCAAGTTAGCACCTGTCATTTTTTCTCCTTTTCCGAAAATTTTTAAATTGACAAATTTACGAAAAGTAATTATGCTTTATTTTGTATATATGATTACTAAAAGTAAGTAAAGGGAGGAAGAGGAGAATGACATTAACAAAATGGACGGTTGACCCTACTCATAGCGGTATTGATTTTGCTGTTAAACACATGATGTTTGCGACAGTAAAGGGAAGTTTCAATAGTTTTGAAGCGAATATTGAAGCGGATCCAGCTGAATTAACTACAGCTACTATTGAATTTAGTGTTGATCTTGCAAGTGTTGATACACGCAACGAAGATCGTGATAACCACTTGCGTTCAGGGGATTTCTTCGATGTGGAAAACCACCCAAAAATGACATTTAAAGCTACAAATATCGTGAAAACTGGTGAAGGGGAATATGATGTAACTGGTGATCTAACAATCCGTGGAGTTACTCATCCAGAAACATTCTCTGTAGAATTCCAAGGTCAAGGCAAAAATCCTTGGGGAGCTGAAGTAGCCGGATTTAGTGGAGAAGGAAAAATTAAGCGCAGTGATTTTGGTCTAACTTGGAACGCAGCATTAGAAACTGGCGGAGTTCTAGTTGGAGATGAAGTAAAAATCTCAATCCAAATTGAAGCTACAAAACAAGCATAATTAAATTATGAAATGGGTGTTTCGTGAAAGCGAAACACCTTTTTTGATAAGGAAAATCGGCCTCTAAAGGACGAAAATGTAGCGGCAGAGGAAAGAAAAGCCCTTTAAACCCTTTTAATTACATCATTTACTGATTTTTTTGTCTAAGGCATCGATCTCATTGAACTTATAAAATTGCCATAGTGAAACAAAAAACCACCAGCTCGATACGAGTGGCGGTCCCTTATTTAATGCTTACATATAGATCTGACCATTGTTCTAATTCCCTCATGAAGGGTGCGAGAGCAAGTCCTTTTTCTGTAAGAGAATACTCCACACGTACAGGAACTTCAGCAAATACCTCGCGTTTAACAATGCCTTCACTTTCCAATTCCTTAAGCCTTTCTGACAAAAGCCTCCCGCTGATCGGAAAGGAACTTTCAATTTCACAGAAACGGTGGGAGCCCTTTAATAACTGATAAATGATCATAGGGGTCCAGCGTTTACCAATCAATTCCATCGCTTTTTCAAGTTTTGGACACAATGATGACTCCTTCATAGATATCACCTCTAGGGTTACTTGAGTATAGTATAGCTTCTCAATGTATGAAAATAAATAGAAATCCTCATTAAAGGGTTACTTCGGAGTTTCTGAC
This sequence comes from Bacillus oleivorans, assembly GCF_900207585.1. GTDB lineage: Bacteria > Bacillota > Bacilli > Bacillales > JC228 > Bacillus_BF > Bacillus_BF oleivorans. The sequence goes on from NZ_OAOP01000009.1 coordinate 153,811, forward strand.
TCTTCTTTTCATCTCCAATAAAACTCAAATCAAAACTGAGCAAATCCAATAAAAGCATTAAACGTTATTTTAGTAAAACTAAAAGCCAACTGAAATTTATAAATTATCAATAAATTCATAAAAAATAAATATTTTAATATACTTCGTTTTTCGAATTAAAAGGATTGAAAAAATTTACTGAAGTGGTACAATTAGCAACTGTCAGGATAATTAAATAGAAATTCATTAGGGGGATAAAAAGAATGAAAAAGCTATTGTTGCTTTTAGTTTCAATGTTAGTCCTGGTGTTAGCAGCGTGCGGCAGCAATTCTGCATCCAGTGACAATGGAAATTCATCAGAAGAGGTTCAAGAAGATACAACAACTGCTAAAGAGCAAAGTGAAACAGCAAATGAAGTAAAAACAGATCTGCTTGCATACCAAAGCGAAGTGATTAAAGTTATTCGTAATGCAGAATCTGCATTCGTTGGTTTTACTACACCTGAAGGAATTGAAGCAGCTGAAGTTAAACCGGCAGATGCAGCTGTGGCCATCTCTGAAGAAATTGCCGCAATTGAAATTCCAGAAACACTTGCTGATTATCAAACAAATCTAACAGAAGCAGCAGACATAATCAGCCAATTCTACTCTAAAAAAGCCGAGCTTCTTCAAGCGGGAAGTGAAGACTTAACAGACGCCGAAACTTTAAAACAAAGCTATATTGATTCAGTAAACAAAGTATTTGAAGAAGTTGGCGTATCAGCTCCAAAATTCGGTATGGTTTTCTTGTAATAGAAAAGAGATCAAGGGAGAAAATCTCCCTTAATCTCTTTTTTTGACTTATTTAGTTCAAGCTTTCTCTAATCTTTAATGCATCCTCAGGAAAATCAGTCATAATGGCGGATAGGTCTAAGTCCATAAGAGCTTTCATATGCTCTTGGCTGTTCACAGTAAATACGCGAACTGGAAAGCCTTGCCTCATAGCACGCTGGGCCATTTCAGTGAAAGCTACTGGTTCGTATACATGAAGTGCAGAAGCACCCATGTTAGCAGCGTATTGCCAAGGGTCTAAGAGAATTTCCATAAATAAAATCGCTGTTTCGATCTGAGGAGCCAGTTTTTTAAAAGCTTCGAGAGAATAATGATTAAAGGAAGAAATAATAAATTGGCTTTCGTTCAATCCACTATTTTTAATCGCATTCAGAACCTTCTCCTCAATGTTTTCATAAGGAATAATATCTGATTTTATTTCAATATTTATTAATATGTCTGTTCCATTAAGGATTTCTAACACTTCTTCTAAAGTGGGAATCCTTTCGTCAGAGAACACTGAAGAAAACCAGCTCCCTGCGTCTAATTGTTTAATTTCTGCTAAAGTCAGGTCCCGAATCCGACCAGTTCCACTGGTGGTGCGATCGACTGTTTCATCATGAATCACAACAAGTTCACCATCTTTAGAAACGTGAACATCTAATTCAATTCCATCTACCCCTAAATCAATCGCTTTTTGAAATGCTGCCAACGTATTTTCGGGGTGGGTTCCTTTACTTCCGCGGTGGGCAAATATCAGTGTTTTACTCATCGCAGCAACTCCAGTCCTCATTAATTATTTCACAAATATCGGGGCGTGACAGGCATTCTGACGCTAGATATTCCACTCGTGTATTTCAAGTCTTCTGACCCCTAGTTTTACATAAGGATCATTTTCAGCTAATTGCTTAGCTTCTTCAAGGGAGTCTGCTTTGTAAATGACAAGTCCTCCAGCGCCGTCGGTGAAAGCTCCTTTTAAGAACACTTTTCCTTGTTGTTTTAGGTTTTCAAGGTATTCTAAATGGTCGGGACGGTATTTTTGGTTTATTTCTGGATTCTGCATATGTAATATCGCTGCATAATGTGGCATTCTTTTCTCTTCCTTTCTTGTTTATTAATCATTATCATCATACAGGATTTTAACGGAACTTGAAATTAAAGCGGAAAATAAGTTGTTGGAATTTTTTAAAGATTAATAGATGGTCAGATGATAAAATAGAGAAAGGGAAGGGGAGAATATTTTGTCTAAAAAGCTTGCATTTATCATTGGAACCGTATTCATTATGTTTTTAACAGCTTGTGAAGCAAAGGTAGAACAAACAGAGACTGAGGAAGAACCAGAAAAAGAAGAACAGATACCGGCGCCGGATCCTAGTGAGCAAGATAATCCAATTGCTGCAATCGTGACTTTAGCTGAAACTGGAATGATAGCAGATGCACCATTTCAATTGGGAAACACAAACTTTCAAGACGTAAAAGCAGAATGGGGAGAACCTGACCAGGTGAATCAGGCCGGTTACGGGTATTACGCTGAGTACGCAGAAAAAGGAGTTACGGTTGGCTATATAAAGGAAGGCTCTGTTTTTGATGTCCGTTCCTATAATGATTCGTTGTATTCAATCACGTATTCCATGATTGAAGAGGCATTAGGAGAACCTGATGAAAAACGATCCTATGGAACAGATGATATTTATGTTTACCAGCTTAATGAAGAGTTTCAATTGAAATTTATTATCCCTCAAGACGAAGAAGGAGTTCATCATATTTCGATATTTAGTCAAAAGACACTGGACGCAACGACACAAGAATACGTACTGGATATAAAGGGGATTTCTGGTCATCTTCCCGCAGAAACGTGGGAAAATATGTTAGCGTGGAGAAAGGAAATCCAGATTTTCGCACAAAGCTATGACAATATGTGGCTGAACGGACCAGATAAACCAATGGTAGCTTTAACCTTTGACGATGGGCCGGATGAAGAAAATGTAACGAACACTGTCATCGATATTTTAGACCAATATGGTGTAAAAGGGACGTTCTTTTTTGTCGGCGAAAATGTAGAGAAATACCCGGATGTCGTTGAAAAAGCGGCCAAAAGCGGCCACCTTGTATTAGCGCATAGTTATTTGCATGAAAATCTAAAATCAAAGAATTTTCAGGGAGTTGTCGAGGATCTTCAAAGGACTGAGGCCGCGATCCAAACTGTTACAGGGAAAGCACCAGCTCTTTTCCGCCCGCCTTTTGGGGATACTGATTTAGATGTCGTAAACGCAGCCAAACAAGAGGGCTATAACATTATCTTGTGGTCGATTGATACAATTGATTGGGCTGATGGTGCCATCAGTGAGGAAATTGTGGAAAATGTCGTTTCGAATATCCGAAACGGCGATATTATTCTCATGCATACGACGAAGGAACGCATAGAAACGCCAAAAGCTTTGCCAGTTATTATCGAAGAACTGCAAAAACAAAATTTTGAGCTCGTGGATGTTGCGACACTGTTAGAGCTGGAACCTTATAAATAGAATTCAAACCCCCGGATTTACAAGTCCGAGGGTTTTTGTTTTTTTTAATCACGACCTGTCTGACCTTTTCTCTGATAAAAAGGAAAGTACAACAGTAAAAATAAGCATAATGCAATGATTTCTAACGGTATGAGATACCATGGGTAAGGACCGAGGAAATCTAACAAACTACCATTACTCGGTTTTCGCGCCAGAAACATATAATTGGCACCCAGCCCCAGATTAATCATGAAAACAACGGCCGCCATTGCGTTTAGGGTCAGAAACGTTTTAATCACAGAGGTGAAATAGATACGGTAACCTTCAAGCCAAGTCATATAAAGGGGTGAAAGAATAATAGCAATGTGAGCAATGAAAAAATGAAAATATCGGCTATGAGGGAAGTCATAGAATAGCTCAGGCGTTAAAATGGCTTGTGTCGCCCCTGCTAATCCTAGGAAGTAGACAATCTCAAACAGTCTAAAATTTTTAGTTAGGAGCATAAATGTAGCCAAGTAGATGCAAATTGAACAAAGCTGAAAAGGGAGGGTGTACTGTAAACTCCACTCTCCAATCAGGATATGCCATACATTGAAATAAATTTCAGATCCAATTAAACCGGCCAGCAGTCCCCATCTAATAAAAATACGATGTCGTTGTAATGGCTTTCTCCACATGTAAAAACCTATAATAAGTAAAATTGTAAAAACTACCATAACTAAGTGGGAAATCGAAAATAGCTGGAAAGAAGAATAAGGACTATTTTCACTTACCAACGCTTCGTACATCGGACTCACCTCGAATGAGTATGTTTTACTGAATCGGCAAAACATAAAGGAGGACACAGAAAAAGTGAAGAGCTGTTCCTGCCATGACAAAAAGATGCCATACAGCGTGATGGTAGGCAAAGCCGCGCCATACATAGAAAATCGAACCTATTGTATAAAGTATGCCTCCAATGACCAGAAGCAGAATTCCTTCAGCCGCAAGTGAATCAGTAAGGGGTTTCCAGGCAAACACGATAACCCATCCCATTACCACATACAGAACGGTTGAGGTGAATAAATATTTCTTAACAAAAAAAGATTTTAAGACTGTCCCAGCAATCGCGATTCCCCAAATTATCCCAAAAATCGTCCATCCAAGCCATCCTTGAATGACTACAAATAAAAAGGGGGTATAGGTTCCTGCGATGAAGAAATAAATGGAGGAGTGGTCCATTATTTCAAAAAAATCTTTCACTTTGCCTTCCGGAAAACTGTGCAAAAGGGTGGAACAAGTATATAGTAAAACCATAGAAGAACCGTATAAGGTAAAGCTAACGACATGCCATGCTGTTCCATAAATAGATGCGTACACAATTAAAATTATCAAGGCTGCGATACTTAAGGCAGCACCAATGGCATGTGTGATGGAATTGGCGATTTCTTCTTTTTTTGAGAATGTATGAGTAAAGGCCATGTTTTGACCTCCTGTATGCAAATTTCATTATTTTCTTCTATTGTACACTACTTTCGCCATACATAATAAGACGTTAAACCTTGAGGAAAAAACTAACCTTTGAAAGATGGAAGGGGAAAAGAAATGAATACAGGCTTATTAGGAGAAAAAATAAAAGAAATAAAAGAACAATGCGCTGGCAGATTAAGTGTTTTGATTGATATTGGCGAGCAAAAAATAGAAGCCGACAGTGAACAAATCTTTTTATCAGCCAGTCTCATTAAAATTCCTATTTTAATAGCAGGCTTTCGTCAAGTTGAACAAAAAATACTGGATCCGGCTGAATTAATTTATGTGCCAAGGGATGAAAAAGTAGGAGGTTCGGGTGTATTAGCCACATTTTCTGACCCTGTCCATTTAACCGTTCGGGATTTACTGACTTTAATGATTACAGTCTCCGATAATACAGCTACTAATATCTTAATTGACCTGATTGGGTTAGAAGCGATTCAATCTTGTATAAAGGACTTAGACTTGAAATCTACTATACTCAATCGAAAATTGATGGATATTGAATCAAAAGAAAAAGGAATTGAGAACTCTACCAGTGCAAGTGATATCGTAAACTGTTTAAAAGCTATTCACAGGGGATCTTTTTTATCACACAACAGCACTCAGGCGGTTCTTTCCATAATGGCTCAGCAGCAATTCACCCATAAGCTCCCAGCCTATGTCGATACGGAAAAAGTAAAAGTTTTTAACAAAACAGGAGAGTTAGATGGGGCAGAACATGACTGTATGATTTTAACTTTTGGAGAAAAAACGGCGTACGTTGCAGTCTTAACAGACCAACTAGAACATAATGAATCGGGCCGGCAAACAATCAGACAAATTGGAAAACATGTGTATGACTGTCTAATTTCCTAATGATACAAAAAGGTCAGACCCTTAAATTTTTTAGAGAAGGTCTGACCCCACTTTATTTTAATGCTACAATTACTACTGATTGTCCCTGAAAGGACAGCACATTTTCTTCCTCCGACTCCACACTGAAAAATCCCTTTATGTCTTTATCTGATGAAAGGATCCATTCGTTTAATTCTTTCACTTTTTCCGAAGGCAGACTCATATTGCTGCACCATGTTTCAAAGATAAATTTTTTCTTAAAGGTGATAAGTGATTCTGTCCAAAATCCTGTTTCTTCAAGCATTGAAATCCATTCCGATTTTTTATAAGCACGGAAATGACTTGGATCGCGTCTTCTCTCTAATTCGTTATAAAATAGATCTAATTCTTCTTTTTCAGGGGCAACATTATCGGCTAAGATTAAGACGCCATCCTTCTTTAGCGTCCGATACACTTCTTGAACAAAAAGCTGAACCTGCGGAAAATGGTGGGCAGCTATTCGGCAGGTAATAACATCAAATGATTCGTCTGTAAATGGTAAGTCTTCAGCATTCCCTAATTGAAAAGATACGTTAGAATGTCCTTTATCCTTAATAAATTTTTCCGCAACTTTAAGCATCTCGGGAGTTAGATCTAGGGCAACTACTTGTTCAAAGAAAGGTGCAAATGTTAAGGCCACATGTCCACCCCCTGTAGCTACATCCAGAAGGATTCCGCCCTTTCCGCTCTCAATCAGCCATTGCTTCATCCAGGCCAGATCATTCCCTTTGGCATGGAGCGGGCTATTCACATAATTCTGGGCATTTTTACCGAACTGTTTCATTACAGATTGTTGATAATCCATATCCGCCATCGTTTCAACAATTCCCCCTTTCACTTGATGGTTTTATCTTATGATGGGAAAATCGATTAGTAAATACGAATAATTTTATATATAGTAATAAGAAAAATGAATCATAGTTTTAAAGGTAGCTTTTTAATATGGAGGTCCACACATTGAAGCATTCACCAGAATCAGCTGCTTATAAGTTTATCACTACATATTTTCCTGGCTGTGATGGAGCTCTTCTCTCAGGAAGTGTTATAAGAGGAGAGGGAACATCTGCATCCGATCTCGACATCGTTATCTTTCAAAAAGATCTTCCGAGTGCATATCGGGAAACGTTTCATCTATTTGATTGGCCAATTGAGGCATTTGTTCATAATTTTACTTCTTACAGAGTGTTTTTTGAGTCTGATCGGGACCGGGCACGACCTTCACTTGCAAGGATGATTGCGGAAGGGCAAGTCATTAAAGAGCATGATTTTTTACATTATGTAAAAAAAGAGGCAGAAGAACTTCTGAAAGCGGGACCCGAGCCATGGACAGAGGGAACGCTTCAGACGAAAAGGTATATGCTGACGGATGTACTGTATGATTTTATAGGTGCTGAGAACCCGAAGGAGGAGCTATCCATTGCTGCCGCACTAGCTGATCAGATACATGAATTTGTATTACGTACAAATCAGCAGTGGCTTGGTTATTCAAAATGGGTATATCGGGCTTTACTTGCTTTTGATCCTGTTCTTGCAGAGAAGTATTACCAGGCTTTTCACGTCTATTACCGTACAGGAGAAAAGAAATTAATCATAGCTCTAGCAGATGAAGTGCTGGAACCGTTTGGGGGACGTCTAGTTGAAGGGTATTCAGCAGGAAAAATATAAAAATAAAAGTATATCAAAAGCCAGAGGATTATTCACTCTGGCTTTTTTTCCGGATTCCATCCATAATAAACTGAACTATTTGATCAATTTCACTTTCATCGATTGTTTCTTCTTGGTTAGGCAATAGCACGAAACGAGAGAAGAGAAAACCGCCAATTATGGTAAAGAGCAGTCTTTGTATGGTTATCGTTGGCAGATCAACCAGTTCTCCGCGCGCTTTAAAATGATCCACGACTTTAGCAATCCTTTGGAAGATATTTTCCGAAATATAAGGAAATATTTCATTCTTTAGCTCTTCACTATACAGAACCTCTTTAACAAAAATTTGAAATATTTCTTTATTTTCATTGATAAATGCGATCCGGTTTTTTGCTAATGCTCGTAAAAAATCTTCAAAGTTGGCAACTTGATCGGTCAACAATTCATTAAAAACATCTTCAGCCATTGTAGGAAGAGATTCCTTTAAAAAGGGCAGGAGCACGGAGAGCAGTAAATTATCTTTAGTACCATAATGACGAAAAATCGTCCCTTCCGCTACTCCAGCTGCTTTTGCTATTTCGCTTGTTGAGGTATTCGCGAACCCCTTTTCTGCAAACAGTTTGATGGCTGTTTCTGTAATTTTTTGCTGTTTATCGGTTTGTTTCTTAGATAGTTTTGTTTGGGCAATCATTGCATCCAACAGATTGTTCTTAGACATTAAAAGACCACTTCCTTACAAATCTGTCCTCATTATAACGTACGGTACCCCTTCAAAGCGAATATATTACAAACAATAAAGATCATGGCAAAGATAGCTAAAGCTAATATATCTCCGCCAACATCCCTGAGCTCAAGTCCTTTATACATGACATCCTTTAAGGCATCGGCTGCATAATGAATCGGCATGATTTTAGCCAGTGCCTGTAACCAATCAGCCATCCCTTCAAGCGGAATAATCCCTGAAAAAAACACTTGCGGGATTACCACAATCGGGATAAATTGAACCATTTGAAATTCAGAAGCCGCAAAAGCTGATAAAAGCGTTCCTAATGAAAGGGCAACAAGCGCAAGCAGCAAGTTAATAATGATTACGTTCCAGATGGAGCCTACAAGGACCATATCTAAAACGGTTATAGAGTATAAAACAATAATAAAGGTTTGAATAACTGCAAATAAACCATAGCCAATTAAGTAGGAGGTTACAATTTCTCCTCTGCGGATCGGGGTAGACATCAGTCTTTCCAGTGTTCCGGTTGTTCGCTCCTTTAACAGACCAATTCCTGAAATCAGGAATACAAAAAAGAAAACAAAGAATCCTACTAAAATCGGACTTAATACATCAAAAAATTCAGTATCACTATTTCCATATACATATTCTGTCTCTATGTTTACCTGCGGAATGTCAATTTGGCCTCCGATCTGATTCACTAATTGAGCCTGAGCCCCGGCACCGATTACTTGGTTCACCTTCATTTGCAGGGCTTTTGCTGAAGTAGGATCACTATTTTGGAGGGTTAGGACGATATTTCCGTTATCCATTTGCAAGAAACCGTCTAGGTCTTCGTCGACTACTAGTTTAGAAGTTTCAGAGCCTTCTTCATATTCATGAATGACGATATCGGCATCATCAAGTGCACTAACTAAATATTCATCAAGATTAACAGCCCCTAATTCCGGATCAACAGCTTCTCCATTAAATAAAAGATACATTAAAGATAAAATCAGTAATGGTGCTACAAATAAAAGGCCGAGTGTCCGTTTTTCGCGAAACATTTGCAGGCAAATTCTTTTAATTAACGCTAGAATTCTCATGTTTAACCCTCCCGGCATTTAAAAATACCTCATCAAAACTTTCAGCATGATAAAACTGTTTTAATTCAGCTGGAGTTCCGCTTGTTAAGATGACACCATCCCGAACCATTGCAATAAAGTCGCATTTTTCCGCTTCATCCATTACATGAGTGGTAACAATAATCGTTTTGCCTTCCTCCTTTTTTAAACGAAGCAGTTCGTTCCAGATGCTTAGTCTTAGTTCAGGATCAATCCCAACGGTTGGTTCATCTAAGATTAAAATCTTAGGATTTTGAATTAAAGCAATGGCCAAAGACAATCGGCGCTTCATCCCGCCGGAATAGGCAGATACTTTTTTATTTAAGTCGCTGGTAAGGTTGACTAAATCAGCTGCGTAAGCAATACGCTCCTTCATTTCTGCTCTGTTTAATTTGAAGAGGGAAGCGAAAAATTGAAGATTTTCTTTACCTGTAAGTTCTGTGTACAAAGCATCCGATTGTGCCATATAACCAATTTCCTGAAGTAATTCTAAGTTGGGAACTTTTTTGTCTAGAACATGAATGGTTCCGGTATCTGGCTGATCCATTCCAACAATCATTTTGACCAATGTTGTTTTACCTGCTCCGGAAGGTCCGATAAATCCATATATTTTTCCTTCTTCAATCTTTAAATCAATTTGACTTAAAACGACTTTTTTACCGAAGCTCTTACTTATCTTTTCGATTGCTATACTTACACTCATACTCAATCCCTCCAAACGGAATACATTTTGTGAGTGATTACTCACTCTAAATATTACTCCTGTTTAAAGAAAAGTCAATAAAAAAGTGAGTAATTACTTACTTTTTTGTTTATCCCATGTCGTGCTAAGCAGGGCGGATGGGCTAAAGGACATAGGTTCCGTTATCTGTGGCAAAATCGCAGAATTTCAAAATTAGCGGACACTGGTTCCTTTATTTGGGGAAAAACAGGGTATTTTTAAATGATTTAGAGCTAATAAAGGAACATATGTCCTATAATTTTCTAAAGTGGTCGTTTTTGTCAAAATAACGGATCGTATGTCCGAAAGAATCATCAAGACAAATCCAATTGAGCCCACCGCGGGTTCTTCTTGCCGGATTTACCCTGTGAAAGCAGAGTTCCTTTTTTATAATAAAGTGAGATTAAAAAAAGCAGCTGGCATAGTCGTGAAGCCAACTGCTTTATTGCTAATCATATTCTTTTTTCTTAGAAATAAACATTATCGATATCGGCGTAATACATCTTCAATCATGTTAGGCAGCTGATGAACATTATGACGGTTAACAGAAAGAGATAGCTTGGTTTCGTCCATTTCTAACGCTTCGCTTAAAAAGCCCATTAATCCTCGGCCTCTCCGGTCAACCTCCATAAGAAGATCGACTTCATCCTCCGTTCTATAGCGGAAAGCGACCTCTACTTCATCAAAGGCACGGTAAAAAGGACCAGTTACTGGATAAAACTCAAATTCTTGCAAGAACGGATAACGACCTCGAGCATACCTTTTTACATATTCGTTTTCTACCTTGCGCGTTTTAAATCCCAGCTGGTGGAAGGTGTTAATTACTTTTTCAGTCAGCTCACTTGGACGGACATAGATACTATCATAATCACTTGCATCTACACCTTGTTCAATCCCAAGTGTAGTGCGAACCCATACTTTTGAATTCCCTGCAGAAATCGGAGTTTCATATGGGAGGACAAAGGAAAAAGGAACCCTTATTTCTTCACCAGCCCGTAAATCGGTTTGCTGGACAATCCGGAAGCGGTCTAATACAGCAGTATCCGTAATCTTTTTGTCATCCACTTCACGGATGTATGTACAGCATACTTCCATGTAAATATCCTCAATTTTTTGCCCTACATTTCCGCCGGTAAGGACAATTTCACCACGGACTTCCTCACCTTGTCTCCATTCGTCCTTTTCTAGTCTTGCATCCACCTTAGCATTACCGATTCCAATGGAGGCTAACGCTTTTTTGAAAAATGACATACTCCCACTCCTTTTTTTCATAAGTTTAATAAGCGTTTTTACAATTTTTATTCTATAACTTATACGATAAAAAGCAGGAAAAGTTTCTTGTGTTATTTAAAAGAGAATCCTTTTTAATGGCAAGGAAACATAGCTGCCTTGCTGAGAAAAAGAAGTTTAAGTTCGTAACGATCCAAAAAAGTAGGGAAAGTAGCCCAATAAATCCAGCCGCCGCCTAATTATCGCGATTTCGCCAAATTAGTCATTCAACTCGCACACAAAAAGTTTATAATTTAAGATACCTGGTTTATTCAGGATACTGATAACATAAGAAATATAGAAAGAGATAAAAGATACATAGATAAGGGGTGAGACACTTGATCGTTGATCCTATTTACGGGAGTTTTGAGCTAGAGCCTGTATTAAATGATCTTCTTCAGTCAAGACCTGTGCAGCGGTTACGTGGTGTTCATCAGGGGGGTGCCAGTTACTTAGTGAATCCTAAGTGGTGTGTAACCAGGTATGAGCATTCTGTTGGTGTAATGCTATTAGTTTTGAGGATGGGCGGGAGTGTAGAGGAACAAATTGCTGCCCTGCTTCATGATGTCTCACATACGGCTTTTTCTCATGTCACTGATTTTGCTCTGCGTAATAAAGAGGAGGACTACCACGAACAAATTTTTAAAAGAGTGATAGAAGAATCAGAGATTCCGAAGATCCTTCAGAATTATGGCTACACGACTGAACAAATCTTTAGTGACTTTTCTAAGTGGACGATTTTGGAGCAGCCGTCTCCTGACTTATGTGCAGATCGGATTGATTATACGCTAAGAGATCAATATCATTATTTTCACCTTAATCAAGACGAAATTCAAACCCTGTTAGAGTCATTAACGGTTGTTGACGGGTTATTATGTTTTCGTACGATAGACGCGGCCGAGAAGTTTAATAGCCTTTATTATCAAGAAGTTATAGATTTTTTTATGGACCCCTTAAACGCATATGGCTATTGGAAGCTTTCGATTGCTATTGCACTTGGTTTAAAAAAGAAAATCCTCGAAATGAATGATTTATTAAAAGAAGATCAGGAAATTTGGGAGATCTTGCAGCAGAGCAGGGACCCAGACGTTCGGCAGATTATGAAACAGATCCACCCGCATGCAGAAGTTGTAATAGATGAAAAAAATTACGATTTTTATACAAAAAATAAAATAAGACTGATAGATCCAATGGTGCTCCAAAACGGGGAAAAAGTAAGAGCCTCTTCCATATCAGAAGAGGTTGAGAAGCTGAATCAGACTGCCATTGAAAGATTTAACAGGGGTGCCAGGATTCGCGTTGTGTCTTTTAACACGGCAAAGTAAAAATTTTTAAAAAAACCGCCATACATTTGGCGGTTTCTTACACTACTGAGAAATTGCTTTTAAGAGTCTTCATAGGCATCTGTTGTAAAGGTAGCTTTTACTCTTTTTGATTTTAAAAAGTAGGGAATCCAAATCAATGCAAACAAGATATGTGATCCGACCGAAGTTCCTATTTCAAAGTAGAGATCTTCGCGTACATCCTGGAAAGCAGGAACAAACGTAGTAACAATCATATAGCCGCCTGCATAGAGAAAGCCAATGATTAAATCAGCAAGCAGAAACGAAATAAACAGTTTCGGAAAGATTGCTCTTCTGCGCAGCATTTGATACAAAAGGAATACAGTCATAACGGTAATAAAGATATACATAGCCAATTCTAAAACAATGACAGTTCCAAAAATCGGGTGATAGAGCTTGGTCCCTTTAGTAGTTATATCATCCCAATTGCCCTCTTGAAAAAAAGGAATGAGATTCGTAGTAACATGATATAGACTTCCGATTGGATTTGCAGCGAGAAAGACGATTACAAAAATAAGCCAGCCTTTTATTCCTTCGTATTTATTTGGATGGATCGCAGATTGTGTTTGAATTTCCTGTTCCATTAAGTCCTCCTGATTTGCTGATCATACTATTTAGTCTAGACTACAATTTAAAAAATAAGACTCAGAAAATAGAATATAATGCTAGTGTACACGATTTATCCTATCTTTTCCGAAAAAATTTATTTCTAAGTAAGCGTCCATGTATAATAACTTGAGGTGGTCTAGGGGGAACCGATGATGAATCAAATAAATAGAACCGATGAATGGAGCCAGCAGGTGTGGAAGTATTGTTTCAGCGGAAATATAAGAGAAGCTTATCAATTATTAGCGAGCAAGCAGAATCTTTCCAAGGAGTGGCTTAAATTACGAGAAGATTTGTTTGAACGATTTTTTGCAGAACGGCCTAGCTTACCCAACCCTCCGATTTCTAATAAACTTGAACCTTTTTTGAACTGCTACTATTTGTATCTTATCCAGGTCCTATTACAAAAAATAGAACGGAAGCAAGCAGAAGAAGAGTTATCTGATAATCTTTCAATTTTATTAAAAAAACCAGGCAGTTCCATGGAGCAGCTTGAAGCTGAACTCAAGGTGGTCTTTGAAAAAGAAAGCTATCATTTTTTAGGCGGGAAAACGGAGCCCTTTTACGGACCATATATTTGGGCTGCCAATGAAGAAAGAGAGTATGAGGTGGAAATACCCTTAGGGAAACAAAGGCTAAAAGTAAATTTCATGCATGGTTTTATCATGAAGGGCTGGCTTGATTTTGCTACATGCGGACGGCGAGGAGCCGGCGGATGGGCTAAAGAAGAAGGACTATATTGTGTTTATGACGTGTACAAAGACATTCTCGATTCATCAAAATTTCAAGTTTCATACTTAAAGCACGAAGCACAGCATGCTGATGATTTTAAAAGATTTCCCCATATAAAAAGCTATGAGCTTGAATACCGTGCCAAATTAGTAGAGTTAATCTATGAGGAAACCTCTAGAATCTTATATCAGTTAGTTAGAGATGCTGACCCAAATCCTGATTTTCCACATAACTATTCATCTTACCTAATTATTCAGGACTTGGAAAAACAAGCAGGATTCCGATTTAGTACCCAGCCTAATTTTACTAATGATCTAATAGATAAAGTTAGAAACGCGGCGGCAAAAGCGTTTCTTGAACATACAGCTAGTCTGGAAAAGAGGTTTTAAAAAAATGAGATTATTATGGGATTTTGATGGCACCCTATTTGATACTTATCCTCTATACGTAAGGTTATTGGATCAAGTATTGGAAGGGAGGATCAATCAAGACGAACTTTACCAGCATATGAAGGTATCTTTCTCGCATGCATTTCAGCATTTTCAAATTACTAATAAGGAATTTGAAAAAATGCGAGAGCTCGAGGAACAGGTGGGGATGAAGGGGTTTCAGCCATTTCCGTTTGTACATCAAGTGTTGGCACAGTCGGATGTTAACGTGATTGTCACTCATAAAGAACGTGACATTGTAGAAAAGGTTCTTGAATACCACAGTATGTCGTCTTTGTTCGATGAGGTAATCGGAAAGGAAGACGGCTATCCAAGAAAACCTGATACTGCAGCCTATTCGTACCTTCATAATAAATATTTTCTTGATGGCGTAGTAGGGGATCGAGAACTTGATCTCATCCCAGGTAAAAAACTGGGCTTGGTCACAGTCATGTTTCAAGGGCGGTCGGATGTGGCTGATGGTATGATTGACAGTTATCGTGATTTTCCGTATTCCTTATTTAAATAACTTCTCCCTAAAATTTTTGTTTTTCTAAATGCATGAGAGCTTTGCTTGTCGTAGCAAAGTGGATCCAATCAGGAGCTGTAATGGGTTTCGTGCCAATTGTACAGTAAATCCGATCACCTGCATGCAAGCATTTGTTTACTTTTGCAACCTTGCCATTAATCTTTATATTCGTGGTGAAGAATGCCCTATCTCCATAAACATGAAAAAGATAATCCACCACCGTTGCACCTTCTGGAATGACCACGACTTCTCCGTATTGATTATAGACATGAATCATTGGCAAAAAACATTCATGGATAATCATTTCCGCGTTTAAATCCTCTAATCTATATTCAATAGAACGATAGAAATGAAAGGGATTAATCGGCCTATTAAGAATAGATAAGATTCCATGATCGTACCTATGGGCATTTTTCTTTGTCATGATTTTTACCGTGGATCTTTGATTATCATTGGTTTCAATAAAAGTTTCGATATATGGATCAAACGGTGCAGCCTGCTGATGCATAAAGTTAGTGAATTCTGCGTTTACTGGTTTCCAAATGGAGTGGATTTCTTTTAAAGCCCGATAGCATTCCTTTTCAGAATGGGTATGAATGCGAATATACACTTCCCTCTCCAATACCCCATCAGATTGCAATGAGGATAAGAGCGAATAAACGGGGGTTTGATCGAGCTGGATTGATACCTTCAGCTGAGCTCGATTTAAATGGTAGGCAAGTCTGTCTTGTATGGGTTCAAGCTGTTTCTTATATTGGCTAATAAATTCGTTGGCTTTTTTAAGCCTATCCTGATTTAAATAGAATAAGGCTCGTTCTTCTAAAGTATGAAGTAAGGAGCGGAGCCCTAATTTTTTCAATAAAGGTGCAAAAAAAGTTAAGGTTTCATTGGCATAGGTGACTTGTTTAGAGACCGGCTTTCCGTGCAGTGTTTGAATATTGTGAAGGCGATCAAAAATTTTTATAACGGCTACTCTAACATCATGGCTGGAAGCGAGTAACAATTGCGTGTAATAGCTTTGCATAAATTCGTAGCGGTCCAAATGTAGAGGCTTTTTCCCTTTTGTTAAAGCGTTGACGATATACGATACCTTTTTACCGAATTCAGCGTCAATCTCTTCAATTGAGACTGCTGTATCTTCGACAACATCGTGGAGAACAGCTGCCTGAAGGGTTACAAGATCAGCCTGATAGTCTGCCAGCATTTGAGCTACAGTTAGAGGGTGCATAATAAAAGGTTCACCTGTGTCCCTGACCTGACCCTTATGGGCACGCGAAGCAAATTCTATCGTGTTTATCAAAATATTGCGTTCGTGAACTTCGAGGTAATGGACATTCTTTAATAATTCCATGTTCGCACCCTTCCGATGTCTAATTATTAGAATATTCTACCACGTCAAGCACAAAGTGGGTAGTCCTGTTTATGAAACGGAGGGAAACGGAGGGACGGTTCTTGTGTTTCATCCTACTTCTGAAACACAAGAACCGTCCCCATGTTTCCCCCGCTTAAATACGATATTGTGAAATATAGTGAATAAAGCGATTAATTTCATCGCTTTCATATTTAGTGAGGGCATATGACTGAGCAGAGATCTTGGGGAAGTCTGGCGTTTCTACTTCTAATAAGCGGCCCTCAAGCAGTTCCCTTTGGACAATCGAAATTGGTAAAAACGAAATACCTAGTCCTTCTTCTATGAAACGCTTTGTCACATGGACCTGTGATACAAACATCGTTTTGATATGCGGATAGACAGATTTAATCAAAGGAAGCAAATCCTCCCAGTACTCTGGATGGGAATGGACAATCAGCCTTTTATTTTGAAACAGATCATCTACCTCTAAAGGCGGACCAGTTTCAGGATCAAAGCCATCATGAGGAACTATGAGTTTTACCTGATCTTTTTGTAGCGGGATACAGGATAATCCTTTCATCTGAAATTGCTGCCTGGACAATCCGATATCTGCCTCACCGCGGATAATGAGCTCTGGAATATCGATTGATTCAACCACTTGGATATCTAAGTCAATCGTTGGATATAGATTTAAATAGGATCGAATCAGTGCAGGTAAGATAGAAGAGGCAATCTCAGGGGAAACAGCTAAGGTGAGTTTCGTTTGATAGCCTTGTTGAATCCGATTTACTTCCGCGATACCATCCTCATAAAGAAAGAGAAGCTTTTGAGCATGTACAATATAGCTTCGCCCTACCTCAGTAAGCATGATTTGCCGGCCATCTCTTTTAAACAATTTGCATCCTAATTCTTTTTCTAACAATTGAATATGAACTGTTACGGTTGGCTGGGAAACAAACAGTTCATCTGCCGCTTTGCGAAAGTTTTCGTATTTGGCTGCCAGTAAAAACGTTTTTAACCATTTGAGTTCCATGTTGTCTCTCCCCTCCAATTAATAAAAATTATTAATTAAAATATAAAATATTATTTAATTTTTTAAAAGAATTTATTGTCATAAAATAGAAATAAGGAAAGGAGAGGATGAACGTGTCAAAAGGTTTAAAAGGCGTGGTTGCTGCCCAAACAGCACTTAGTTTAGTAGATGGGGAGAACGGAGTACTATTATACCGGGGTGAACATGCAAGGGAACTGGCTCTGGCAAAGTCGTTTGAGGAAGTGGCATATTTCATTTGGCATGAGACTTGGCCAAATGAGGAAGAGCTCCAAGATTTGAAAAAACAGATTAAGGGTGACCGTTCTTTACCAGAGCATATCCGATCCATTCTCAGTTCGCTTCCGTTAAATACAAGCATCATGAGTGCTCTTAGAACAGCGATATCCTCACTTGGTACAGATGAGTACGGCTGGAAGCCTGATTTAGGACAGGCCATTACACTAACGGCGATTACGCCAACCATTATCAGCTATTGGTATAGAAGACAAAAAGAAGAAAAGTTTGTTGAGCCAAGAGATGATTTAGATTTTGTCGCAAATTATTTATACATGTTAAACGGCGAAGTACCAAAGGCTGCTCATGTGAGGGCATTAGAAGCTTATATGATTTTAACGATGGAACACGGGTTTAATGCCTCGACATTTTCGGCTAGAGTTACAGTCTCTACTGAATCAGATATGATTTCAGCGATAACAGCAGCAGTGGGAACCATGAAAGGCCCATTACATGGCGGTGCGCCAAGTGGTGTAATTGAGATGTTAGAGGAAATTGGCATGATTGAAAATGCATACCAATGGATTGAAGACAAGCTTACTAAGAATGAAAGAATCATGGGATTCGGGCATCGGGTGTACAAAACAAACGATCCGAGAGCAGAGGCGCTTAGACAAATCGCCCAGCAAGTCGGAGAAGAGGATGAGTGGCTAGCCCTTGCTCACCAGGTAGAGGAACGAGTCATTGAAAAGTTAGCAGAGTGGAAGCCTGGCCGCAAATTGTATACGAATGTTGAGTATTATGCAGCGGCTGTAATGCGCGCCCTTGAGATGGAAAAAGAGTTATTTACACCAACCTTTTCAGCTAGCAGGATGGTTGGATGGACTGCACATGTACTTGAGCAGGCAAGTGATAATACGATTTATCGTCCACAGGCTGAATATACTGGAAAAGTTCCAGCTCTATAATATTGAAAAAAGCACTTTTGGCCTACAAAAGTGCTTTCTGAATTTTTAACTGTTCATCACAGACGATATAAAGGATCCCAGAGGCAATTTATTCATTTGTTCCTCACCTTTATTTACTCAATCGCCCGGCTGATTTAATCCGATGTTGTAAAAAAGGTTAAAGGAATAAGTAAAGAATTATGCTTAACTTAAACCAACAATTATAGGAAATGATGATGGGCTATTGATATTTCCATTAAATTGTCAAAATCAATTTATCTTATTTCAAAATCGCAGGTATAAAATGGAATGGGAGATATACTTCCGATTATCATTTTGAAAGAGGGAATCGCCATGAAAAAGATATTCGCTTTATTTGTTGCCGCCACCGTCTTATTCCTAGCAGCATGTGGCGGGGGAGAGGAAGGCACTTCAAGCGAACTTGCGGATCAACAGTTAAACATCGTAGCTGAAAACTGGACTTTTGACCAAGAAGAATACAGAATATCTAGCGGAGAAGTCTCTATTATATTAGAAAATGAAAGCGGTCTTCATGGGATTCAAATCCAAGAAACTGGAGACGCGATTGAAGCCGGGAAACCAAAAACCCTAAATCTAGAGCCGGGCACATATACACTCGTTTGTAATATCATGTGCGGAACAGGTCATGCTGAAATGAAATCTACATTGATAGTGGAATAAATATAACGACCAGCCATCGTGATTATACGGTGGCTTTTTTCTGCAGTGACGGAGATTTTTTTGAAAAACTACATTTTATATTGAGTTTTTCCTATTCATTTGCGATTTTTAAATAAAGGACAGGACGACTTCCTTATTTTAGTATGTAAGATTCTCAAAAATCCATATAATAAAAAGGAGCAATCGGTGCAAATGTAAAATTATCGAGTTGTTTAGAAAAGCTGTTTCTTTCCATACCTTCAGGGGGGATGGTAAAATAGAAATGAGGGAGGAGGGATAAAGGTGGAAGAAATGGTACACCATGAACAAAGTGATGAGCATAAAGAAAATCAGCACACAAGACATAGTCACCATCCTGACTCTGTGAAAAAAAATTTGGCATCCCGCTTAAACCGGATTGAAGGGCAAATTCGAGGCATTAAACGTATGATTGAATGTGATACTTATTGTGATGATGTGATTACACAAATTGCAGCTACACAGTCGGCACTAAACAGTGTCTCAAAAATATTATTAGAGGGTCATCTAAAAGGATGTGTAATCGACCGGATTCAAGAAGGCGATCCAGAAATCCTCGATGAATTTTTAACAACGGTTCAAAAGCTAATGAAAAAATAATCGGCAGGAGTGTTCATATATGCAAAGTATCGTTCTAGATGTGAAGGGAATGTCTTGTGGTCATTGTGTTAGAGCTATTGAAGGCGCTGTGGGCGGTCTCGATGGAGTTGAAAAAGTAGCCGTTGCACTTGAAGAAGGAAAAGTAGAAGTTGAATTTTCTCCTGAAAAACTGTCGGTTGAAAAAATTAAAGAAGCCATTGATGAAGAGGGCTATGACGTTGAATAAATAATACCTGAGAACCAGCAATATGTGTTGGTTCTTTTTTATTTTACAAATATAGGAGATTATATTGATTCGAACCTAGTTGTCTTGCTATAATTTATAAAGTAATAATGTTTTAAAAAATAAAGCATTGGCAAGGCATGATATAGATTACATACTTTGGGAGGGGTTACAGTGAAAAAACTAGCTAGTCTAATTATCATGGCTTTATTATTAATGGTTACTGCAGTCCCAGCAT
Organism: Bacillus oleivorans; assembly: GCF_900207585.1. Lineage (GTDB taxonomy): Bacteria > Bacillota > Bacilli > Bacillales > JC228 > Bacillus_BF > Bacillus_BF oleivorans. The sequence continues at coordinate 173,936 of NZ_OAOP01000009.1, forward strand.
TTGCGGCTGTGTCTGTTTCTGAGGAAGTATACAAGGGGTTGGAAGACCGTATAGGCGGATCTTTTTCCTATTATGATCAAGGATCTGCAGAAGTAAAAGATCTTCAATCCTTCAGTACTAATCAAGTTGATAAAGAAGGTAATGTAATCGGTGAAATTCAATTAGATATCATGTTTGTTGAATTTAACGAAGTGCGCGATAATATCTTCTTCTACACTGGACATGAGCTTCTTTATTACGATCAGACAAATAAGCAATTTATCGATTCGGCAACGATTGAAGTAACAGACGAAATTGAAGCGTTCACTAAATCATATAGTGATGAAACAGGAAAGCACTTCAATACGAGCTCACAGGTGCTCTATATTATCCTTCTTTCATCTGTAGTAATTGTTCCAGTATTAATTATGATATTCCACAATACAGGCAGATCTTATATTACAAACTTCTACCGTGGTGCATCAATCAGCAAATAATTAAATGACAAATGAACCCTTTACCATTTACATGTGGTAAAGGGTTTTTTTATACATGTATGAATGAAAAAATTTTAGCAGAGAAGTATATTCGACTTAGTTTAAATGTTTAGGAATAAAAGTATAAGTGCAGCTACGCATCTGTCTTCGCCCTAAGGCTCGCCAGTCAGCGAGTTTTCTTTACACTTTAAGAAAGTATAAAATTTTAACAAAGAAGTAAATTCGACGTAGTTAAAATTTTTAGGAATAAAGTATAAGTGCAACTAGGCAATCGCCTGCGCCTAAGGGCTTGGCGTTAGCCAAGTTTTCTTTATGGGCAAGAATACCACTCGATGTTGAGGCTGAATCGGTCTTAAGGCTGAGGAAGGATATGGAAATGTTAAGTACCCTATTGATAGACAGTTCGAAAGGGAGGAAAAGGAAAATTGTATCCAATCTTAGAAATACATGATCTCAGTAAAACGTATAAGAAGCGGAAAAGCAAAGAAATGATTGAAGCTGTAAAAGGGATTAACTTAACGGTTCACAAAGGGGAAACAGTAGGTTTACTAGGGCCAAATGGAGCTGGAAAAACCACCTTTATAAAGATGATGTGCGGCTTGTTAATTCCGAGCCGGGGTGAGGTATTAATTAATGGAATTTCTATTCATAAAAAGAGGTTACTAGCATTAAATCATATAAGTGTTGTACTGGAAGGAAACCGTAATCTGTATTGGAGGCTAACGGTCAAAGAAAACCTTGAATATTTTGCGGGGAATCGCGGCATGTCCAAGAAGTCTGTTCAAGATAAGATTACTGAACTGCTTGATATGTTTCATTTAACGGAAAAAGCACACGAAATGGTGAACTCACTTTCGCGGGGGATGCAACAAAAGGTCTCAATTGCTGTTGCGCTCTTAGCCGATACCGATATCATTTTTCTAGATGAACCGACATTAGGACTCGATGTAGAGACTAGCTATGAAATTAGAAATATATTAAGGGATATCGCTAAAAAAGAGGGGAAAACAATATTGATGAGTTCTCATGATATGCCGGTTGTTCAAGATCTTTGTGAGCGCGTGGTCATTATTAATAAGGGAAAAGTGGTTGCTGATGAACGGGTAGATCACTTATTAAGCTTATTTGAAAGTAAAGCCTATGCCTTTACAATTTTGTCACCACTACATGAAAATCAAATGAAGGAAATTAGTGTGAATTTCATGATGAATACAGCCAACGATGAACAAGGGAATCAAATTTTAAATTTCACAATAGCGGATGGTCATGAACTATATGCCATTGTTGACCACTTGGAAAAGTATGGGGTCACGATTGAAAAAATTGACCGGACGATTGTCGATTTTGAACAAGCCTTTATCAATATTGTGAAAGGAGATGGGGTCCGTGAAACTGCTGCATCTCTTTAATGCAAATCTGCGCCGGGAAGTAAATATTTTAAAAAGATATTGGCCAAACACTGTTAGCATGCTAGTGACATTTTATTGTATCTTTCTTATGATGTTTTTTGGGATTCAAATTGTTGGTGATCCAACAACGATGGAAACCAATGTTCAGTATGTCATTGTAAACTATATTTTTTGGTATTTAGCGATGCTTGCGATGCAGGATATCGGCTGGGTTGTATCGAATGAAGCCACTCTCGGAACCCTTGAGCAGCTTTATATGTCACCGATGGGAGCATGGAAAATTTTATTAGCCAGAATCATTGGAGATACGATTGTTCATCTCGGTCTTTTAGTCTTTTTATTGCTTCTATCGATGTGGACAGCGCAAACATCATTGCATTTGAACGCTGTTTCCTTATTGCCAGTTTTAATTATCACCTTGTTTAGTATGTATGGAATAAGCTTTATGATTGCAGGGCTCGCCATTATCATCAAGCAAATAAACGCCTTTTTGCAGATTCTACAGTTTGTCTTTATGGGTCTTACCTTTGTTCCTTTATCAGTGGCACCTTTCTTAGAGTTTGCGCCTTTTGTAAAAGGGGTCGACATGATTCGGAAAATGATGATTGACGGGGCTGCACTAAGTTCATTTTCGGTATTAGATTATGTATCGCTGCTGGCAAATGCCGCCTTCTATTTACTTTTAGGTCTATTAGTCTTTTTCAAATGCGAAAAAAACGCTATGGAAAAGGGAATTTTAGGGCAGCATTAAAGATTTGGGTCTGACTCTTTTTTGGGGGTCAGACCCTCTTATTTTTACATTTGGTCAGGCGCCTTCATCCCTAGAAGCCGCATGCCTTCTTTTAAAATCACGGTAACTGCTTTGACTAACGCGAGTCTAGACTCTTTTTCCTCCGATTCTGATAAAATTTTGACTTGACTATAGTATTGATTAAACAGCTTCGCAACCTTTAGCAAATACTGGGCTATGATGGCAGGGGACCGTTTAACAAAAGCTTGTTTTACCTGGTTTGGAAACGAGTAGAGCAGCTTAATTAACTCCCAGCTTTTTTCATGAGATTCATAGCTGAAATGAAATGAGTCTTCCCCAGACTTTCTCAATAGGGATTGGGCTCTAGCGTGCGTGTATTGGAGATATGGTCCTGTTTCTCCTTCAAAGACAAGCATTTCATCTAAGTCAAATTCAATGGAATTCATCCGGTCTTGCTTTAAATCATGGAAAAGAATAGCGCCAACGCCTACTTGTTTTGCCACTTCTTGAAGATTTGGCAAATCCGGGTTTCTTGCCACAATGTTTTGTTGAGCCTTGGAAATGGATTCTTCGAGCACTTCCTCCAGTAAAATAACTCTTCCCTTTCTGGTGGACATTTTTTGACCATCTTTTAAATAGAGTCCAAATGGGATGTGCTCCAGAACGTCCGCAAACGGAGCTTCCAGCTTTTTTAATACAGAAAAAACTTGTTTAAAATGGATGGATTGCTCGTGTCCTACGACATAAAAGGCGTGAGAAAAATGATAGTCATGATAACGATCATAAACGGCAGTTAAGTCCCGGGTTGCATAAAGGGTTGCCCCATCCCGTTTCTTAATTAAACAAGGAGGCAAATTTTCATTTTCTAAGGTTACGATGATAGCGCCATCTGATTCTACTAATAAACCTTTTTCTTCGAGGATAGAAATGGTGGCCTCCATTTTCTCATTATAAGCTGACTCACCCTTCCATGAATCGAAGCTGATTCCCAGGAGATCGTACACTTTTTGAAAGGCTAAGAGGGAAGCTTCTTTAAAGCTTTTCCAAATTTGGCTATACTCCTGGTTGCCAACCTCTAATTGCTGGAACGCTTTCCGGCCGTCCTCCTCAAGGGAAGGATCCTTTTCAGCCTCCGAATGAAATTTCACATAAAGGGTAAATAGTTCCTCAATTGGATTCTGGGCCACTTTTTCTGGGTGTCCCCACTGTAAGTAAGCATAGATCAGCTTGCCGAATTGTGTTCCCCAATCACCAACGTAATTAATTTTGACCATTTGGTATCCATTTTTCTCACCAATCAAGCATAGGGAATTCCCTATTACAGTAGAACGTAAATGACCCATTGAAAATGGTTTGGCAATATTCGGGGATGAAAGATCGACAGCGATTGTGGCTCCATCCCCATTTTGATTGCTGCCGAAGCTTGAATCTTTAGCTAAGATCTCGTTCACCATCTCTTTTGCAACAGCTGCCGGATCAAAGAAAAAGTTAACATATGGTCCGACAGCTTCGATTTTCCGAACGAGAGGACTTGATAGATTTTGAGATAGCTCCTTGGCAATTTGTTGTGGAGAGGTTTTTCTAAGATTAGCCAAAGCAAAGCAAGGAAAAGAAACGTCACCATGTTCTCTATGCTTTGGTTTTTCAAGTAAATGTTCAATTTCTTCTTTGCTCAGGCAGGGAACTTCTGAACTGAGAAGGGTGGAGCATAGTGAATGCAGCATGATAGGTCCTCCTTTAAAATATTTTAAATACAAAAAAGCCCGTCTCTAAATATTAGAGACGAGCTTATCCCGCGGTACCACTCTATTAGTCCATTAGAACCACTTAACAGATAACGGCTGAGAGCCGGTGTATGCTACTTTAGTTCACAGACACATCTCCAAAGTGCGCTTCATCAAAGGGGTTTTATCAGGCTTACACCAAATCCTGACTCGCTTTAAAACGTCCACTTGATTACTCTCTTCTTCAACGATTTTTAATATTTTTAACCATTATAATCGTAAGGCTGAAATTGTCAATCTATTTCTCATCGGAAGCAAACATATAAGTTCGATGGTGATAGCGAATACTAAAGATAATCCCCATCGCGAGCATCGTTCCCATTAAAGAGCTTCCTCCGTAGCTTATAAACGGAAGTGGGATCCCTGTAATCGGAAGCAGCTGAATTTGCATGCCAATATTTTCGAAAACATGGAAGGTAATCATGCAAATGATACCTGTACAAACATAGGAGCTAAACGGATCCTTTGTTTCAAGAGCGACTTTAATTAAGTGATATATTAACAGGAAGAATAAACTAATGACAAAGCTTGCCCCAATAAAACCATATTCCTCTCCGATAACAGAGAAGATAAAGTCTGTATGCTGCTCAGGAACAAATACCACTTTTTCGTTATAGCCTTTTCCTGTTATTTCTCCAGATCCAATAGCTGTCAGGGTCTGGATTAAGTTGTACCCTTCATCTTGAGGGTTATTGTATGGGTCTAGCCATGTATAAATCCGGTCAAATTGATACTTAACGAGACCGAACTTTTCCTCTAAAAATTCAGGATTGTAAATGACCAGTAATAAAGCGGCAGTTCCAATCAATGCAATGGTTCCAAAAACGGGAACAATTATTTTCCACGTAATGCCTGAAACCAAAACCAGTCCTGAAAAAATAGCGATAAATACCAGGGAAGTACCGAGGTCTGGCTGAAGCATAACCAGTCCTAAAGGAATTATGGTGAGAATACTGATTTTGGCTAAGAGCCAAAAATCTGTTTTAATTGTTTTTTGAAAAAAACGGTCATTATGCTCTACGATTGTCCGGCTTATCATAATGATTAAAAATGTCTTCATAAATTCAGACGGCTGAAGCGATCCAAACCCCGGAAAGTAATACCAGCTTCTGATGTCTGGATCGGCAACGATGCGTTCAGGGGCTACTAAAATAAAGGCCAGCAGAAAAATACCGATTCCGTATAAAAACCAAGAAAGCTTACGGTACTGCTCTGTATCAAAATACATTGCAATTCCTACAATTAATGCACCAATGCCGTAATAAACAGCCTGTCTAAGCGCATAATTCGTTGGATCGTTGTCCGATGTTTGTGCACTTGATATGGCTGTTATACTAACTAAAAGGAAGAGAAACAGGATCAGGCAAAGATTCCAGTCAAACCGTTCTCCAACTTTTTTTTGTTGTGTATTCATAGCGTCACCTTATTTATATGAACAAAATTCACTTATTTTTTGATTGGATTTATCAGTACCATATAAATGGTATCAGAGATAAGTTGAGCTTACAATCATTCAATTTTGATAAATTATGACAGTCTGGTGCAGGGAAATGGTGTTATATGGGTAAATATAGGTTAGCTGGATGGGATAGGAAGATATTTCGGGTTAAATATAGAGGGTTTGTCTGATATGGGTCAATGACGGCCAAGGTTCTTTCAGTCAAAATCAAGCCCCATCAGTCAAAAACGACTCCTATCCGCCAAAACTCATATTTCTAAAAGTTATTCCGTGTATTCTATACTCACCGCATGCCCCAAGCCAGAGTCTTCTTCAATCCCATCTAAACCAATCAAAAAGAGGAACCAGCTTAACGCTGGATCCTCCAACAATTTTATTTTGTTTTTCAAATGGACTGGTTAACAGTCTCAGTATTTTTTTGGAGCGAAAGGGGAGCTTTTGGTTCAAAGCTTTCCCTGACTTTATATACTTCAACATATTTTATATGGTGATCTTCCATATCCTTTATTTTAAAGCAATAACCGTCCTGCTCGACAACATCACCTTGTTTGGCTTCATAGTTTGCCGTAAGGATCCAACCGCCGATTGTGTCTACGTCTTCATCGTTAATATCTGTACCTAACAGATCATTTAATTCACTGACTAGAACTTTAGCGTCGACGATATAGTGATAGTCTTTGAGCTTTCTAATTTGCGGAACTTCATCCATATCAAACTCGTCACGAATTTCCCCAACGATTTCTTCAATAATATCTTCAACAGTAACTAGTCCAGAGGTTCCGCCATATTCATCCATAAGGACGGCCATGTGGATCCGTTCTTTTTGCATTTTGATCAATAAGTCATTAATAGGAATTGTATCGATTACCCGAATAATCGGTCTGATATAGTCATCAATTGTAACACTTTCAGGCTGGTCGATGGTTAATAAATCAGTGATTACTTCTTTCACATTTATAAGTCCGATAATGTGGTCTTTGTCACCATCAATAATCGGGTATCTTGTGAATCCTTCATCTTTAACAACACTTAGAAACATGTCTAATGTATCGTCTTTGGAAAGACTCACAATTTCTGTACGCGGAACCATAATTTCTTTGGCAATCCGGTCATCAAAATCAAAAATCTTATTTACATATTTAAACTCAGATTGATTGATTTCGCCGCTTTTGAGACTGTCCGATAGAATAATTCTCAGTTCTTCTTCAGAATGGGCAACCTCGTGCTCCTTTGCTGAATGAAAACCAAAAGCTCTTGTTAAGAGCTGAGCAGATCCGTTTAAAATCCAGATAAACGGGAACATAATCCGATAGAAAAAGATTAATGGACCAGAAAATGTTAGAGTAATAAACTCTGCTCTTTGAATAGCAATCGTTTTTGGAGCTAATTCCCCTACGACCACGTGGAGATAGGTAACAGATAAAAAGGCAATAATGAACGACAGAAAATGAGCAGTTGATTCCGGTATATTAAAATTATTAAATACTGGTGCTAACATTCTCTCAACAGTTGGCTCACCTAACCAACCTAATCCTAATGCTGTAACCGTAATACCAAGCTGACAGGCTGATAAATACTCATCCAGATTGGATATTACCTTTTTGGCTCTTATAGCCCGCTTGCTACCTTCTTCCACCAATTGGTCAATCCGAGAGCTTCGAACCTTCACTATCGCAAACTCTGTCGAGACGAAAAATGCTGTTAAAGCAATCAATATGGCAAAAAGCACCAAGTTAAATATGTCCAAATAATTTCCCTTATCGCTCTATCTTGAGCAAATAAGGTGTCACCTCCATATATTTTAGCTTGAAATCAAACGAAGCGACTGAATTAAGGATACACTTTCTGGGGAAAGTTTTTCCGATACCGCTTCTTTCCGTTTTGAATCCATTTTCTGCAGTATGGAGAGTAAATTATTGATTTCATCATGCAAATACTTCATATGCTCAGTAACAGAAGATATTTGATCTTCTACGTCATTGTCATTGATGGTTGTTGATTTCTGTAATTCTAGTTTCTTCTTAATCTCTTCAAGAGGAATATGAAGGGTTTTGCAATGTTCAATAAATTTTAAATCTTCAACTGCATCTTCATGGTAAATTCTATAATTGGCCTTTGAACGTTCAGCTACAAGCAGTCCAATGCTTGTATAGTAATCTATTGTTCTTTTGGAAACATTCGCCACACTAGCTAGTTCGCTAATTCGATACACTGCCCCATCATATCACCTCTTTTACTGTAATATTTTTATTATAAATTACGTAAACTATACAGTCAAACGTGACGGTTTTACCATCAGATAGCACTATTAGTTTATTCAGTGCAGGAATGAACCATTACATATATCTGAAAATTCAATTAAATGTCTCGAATGAGTCCTACTAGTAAATTTAGTGCTGACAAGATAAAAAACTGGCCGGCCGCCAGTTTTCGTTTGCCTGAATCATTTTGCAAAATTGTATGGATCTGTTGGATCTGATAAGGTATTCATTTTTGCATCAATGTATAGGATGTGATGTCCTTCAATTTCATTGACTGTAAACGTAACACCCTGCTCAGTTACAGAGTCGCCCTTTTGAACATCCATTTTTTTAGATAAAAACCAGCCCCCAAGGGTATCGATATCTTCTTCATTGATTTGTATATTGAATAAATCATTGACATCCTCGAGAAGGATTTTCGCATCAAGCAGGAAATGTCCCTCTTCGATTTTTCTGACCTCAGCAATTTCATCTTTGTCAAATTCATCGCGGATTTCGCCGACAATTTCTTCTAAGATATCTTCCACCGTAACAAGCCCGGCAGTTCCCCCGTATTCATCTAATAAAATCCCCATATGAGAACGTTCTTTTTGCATGATTACTAATAAATCGTGAATCGGAATACTTTCTATGACCCGGATGATGGGTTTTAAGTATTTCGGGACAGGCGCGTTTTCAGGGCAATTTTGATATACACAATCGGTGAGTAATTGTTTGATATTGATAAATCCAATAATGTTATCTTTATCTTCTTCAATCACTGGGTACCTGGTAAAGCCCTCTTCCTTTACAATTTCAAGGATTTCTCTTAGGCTTGCATTGACATTGATTGCGACAATTTCGGTTCGGGGAACCATGATTTCCCGGGCGACCCGATCGTCAAATTCAAAAATATTACTCATATATTTATATTCGGATTGATTAATTTCTCCGCTTTCATAGCTTTCGGAAAGAAGAATTCGCAGTTCTTCTTCAGAATGAGCCAGCTCATTTTCTGAAACCCGTTCCATCCCCAGCATTTTCACAATGAGCAGGGCAGAGCCATTTAATAGCCAAATAATAGGTCGCATCACTTTATAAAACCATATCAGTGTTTTGGAGACGGAAAGGGTAATATTAACAGCTTTCTGAATAGCCGCTGTTTTAGGAGCCAGCTCTCCAACGACAACATGAATATATGTAATAAAAGAAAAGGCTATTAAAAATGAAATGACATGGACAATGGATTCAGGAATCCCAAGCCTTTGTAAAAGGGGATGTATGAGGTCAGCAACTGTAGGCTCTCCAAGCCACCCGAGTCCCAAGGCTGTAATCGTTATTCCGAGCTGACATGCGGACAAATATTCATCTAAATGAGTCGTTATATGTTTAGCTGCAATTGCTTTTTTGTTCCCCTCGGCAATAAGAGCATCTAATTGAGAACTTCTAACCTTTACAATCGCAAATTCCGAGGAAACGAAAAACGCCGTTAAGGCAATAAGAATGATGACAAGAAAAATATTAATTAGTACCAATTTTCACCTTGCAACAGGCTTACACCTCCGTATAATAGCCTTTTTTTAATTTCCCCTTGTTTTGTAAAGTCATGCACTTTAGATTAAATCAGTATTCTGAAGTTCAAACCTTTGGTAAAATAGGAGTATTGATTTTGATGTGGAGGTCGGGAGTAATGAAACAATTGAATTCGGATCTACTATATATGCAAATGAACAAAACAGAACAATATGTACTTTCCCATGGAATAACGTTCACCGACTTTATCAAATCGATGAATAACCCAATTGAATCCGTTCTGTTATTAGAGCACAAATTTGATGACGTACAGCTGCATCTTCGCTCGCTTTTTAATTACATTGAACATGAAAAAATAAAGGATTTAATAAAAGAAGATGTCTCAAGTTATGGTGAGTTTAGCTGGGTTGACTTTGAAGATATCGAAGCGTTAGACGAATTAGACGGTCAAGAAATAGCTGAATTGCTCTTCCTCAATCACATGAAGCATCCTTTGCGCAGTGCTTTTTTTCAAAAATTAAATAATCGTTTTGTTTATTTGGCTCACGATGACGGTTGGATTAATAAAACCTACTATCGAAATTTAGATGATTTTTACAGTGTTCTGCGTTATATGATCATGAATGTAATGATCAGAGAACAGAAACATAGAGGCTTTATGTTTTTTAAAAAGACTTCTAAACCGGAACCTATTGACTTTTCTTCTTTAAAGAATTTATCAGGATTACTCTTTGAGGGTTGTGTCATAGATACAGAAAAAGTGAAATCATCGAGAGGAAAATTTGAGATCCCATTTTATAATTTAGGCACTTATTGGAATATGGATGAGATGAAAGATGCATATGAAAATATGAAGAGTAAACCAGATATTGTGGTTACATATAACTTGAAAGATAAAAGATGGAATCTAGTGTAGTCTATCTTTTATCTTGTTCATTCTTACGAATAGAAAGGAAGAGTCTTAAAGTTTCGATTCCTTTAGGGATCGGATATGCTGTTTGGACGAGCATGGGTGCTGCAGGCAGTTTGGTGATAGGAATGTTATTCTTCAAGGAAGCAAAAGATATTAAACGAATCTTTTATTTGGCTCTTATTATTGTAAGTGTAATAGGTTTAAGAATAACAAGCGAATAGGAAAACAATAGACCTTAAGAAGGAGAAATAAACTCCTTATTAAGGTCTTTTTTATCAACTAAATAAATTTTCAAAAGAAGTGGTATTTAGAATTATTACAAATTTTCGACAAAATGAAACAGGCTTTTAGACCCATAAATATAAGGAATATCGTATAAAACGGATGTTTTAAACGTTTGTATCGAAATAGATTATTAGCATTGTTCGACAAATTTTGAGTTTTCTATGTATTGAAAAAATTAGAATAAGCGTGTATACTTTTCAAAAGTTACAGAGTTTTCATTATTTTTAAAATTAAATAAGCCGAGGTGACGTGGATGACGCAGCAAACATTACTAAATGTAGAAGGTCTAAAGACCTATTTCTACTTGGATAACAAAAAAGTGGCCAAAGCCGTAGATGGTGTTAACTTCGCAATTACTCCAGGAGAAACATTAGCACTAGTCGGTGAATCAGGCAGTGGGAAAAGTATCACGTCTCTATCGATTATGCAGTTAATTAATAGGCCTGGAAAAATAGAAGGTGGCAAGATTATTTTTGGCGGAAAGGATCTTGTGGGATTATCTGATAAACAAATGTCTAAAATCCGCGGTAAGGATATCGCGATGATTTTCCAGGAACCTATGACCGCATTAAACCCGGTTTTTACAATTGGAAATCAAATTGTGGAAACGTTAAAGCGTCATAAAAAGTTATCTAAAAAAGAGGCCAATATAAAAGCGATTGAACTTTTAAAAATGGTAGGCTTCCCAAGAGCTGAAGAAACGATGAAGGAGTATCCTCACCAGCTTTCAGGAGGGATGCGCCAGCGGGCGATGATTGCTATCGCCATTTCCTGTGATCCAAAGCTATTAATTGCCGATGAACCTACCACAGCTTTGGATGTGACGATCCAAGCGCAAATATTAGATTTATTAGATGAAATGAAAAAGAAGTTTAATATGGCAGTCCTCTTAATTACGCATGACCTTGGCGTTGTTGCCGAATATGCAGACCGGGTAATGGTCATGTACGGAGGGCAAATTGTTGAAGATACCACGGTAGAAAGATTATTTACAAATCCAAAGCACCCTTATACAAATGGCCTATTAGAAAGCTTGCCAAGTCTTGATAAAGAAGTTGATCGATTAGGTGCAATCAAGGGAATGGTTCCGCCGGCCTATAACTTTCCTGCGGGTTGCCGCTTTGCAGACCGCTGTCCAAAGGCAATGGATCAATGTAAAGACAGCAATCCTGAATTACTTCCTGTAAAACCCGGTCACGATGTTCGCTGCTATCTCTATCAATAAGGAGGCTAACATGTCCATACTCGAAAAAGATTTAAAGCTAAAGACAGACCAGGATTACATAGTACAAGCAAAAAATATAAAAAAATACTTTCCAATTAAAGGCGGTATTTTAAAGCGGACGATTGGCCATGTAAAAGCCGTTGATGATGTATCGCTTAATATTTTTCGCGGCGAAACACTCGGAGTAGTAGGAGAGTCAGGTTCTGGAAAGTCGACTCTAGGAAGAGTCATTTTGCGATTGCAAAATCCGACGGAAGGCCAAATTCTATTTGAAAATCAGGATATTTCTACAATCGGAAACCGCAAGTTACGGCCGATAAGAAAAGATATGCAAATCGTATTCCAAGATCCATATGCTTCATTAAACGGGAAGATGAATGTTTCCCAATTAATTGAAGAACCTCTTATTGTCCAAACATCGATGTCAAAGAGTGAACGAAGAGAAAAAACAATCAGTTTATTAGAGAAGGTTGGGCTTCGTCCAGAGGATCGTTTGAAATATCCACATGAATTTTCAGGTGGTCAGCGGCAGCGGATCAGTATTGCTCGTGCCCTTGCATTAAATCCAAAGTTTGTTATATGTGACGAACCAGTATCTGCTTTAGATGTATCGATACAGGCGCAAGTTCTCAATTTGATGGCAGACCTGCAGGAAGATTTTAATCTAACTTATTTGTTTATCGCACACGATTTAAGCGTTGTGAAACATATTAGTGACAGGGTCGCCGTTATGTATCTAGGACGGATTGCTGAAATCGCACCGAAAAAGGCTATCTACGAGAAGCCGCTTCACCCGTATACACAAGCGCTTCTTTCTTCTGTACCATCTACGGATGTACATAACAGACGTGAAAAAATCATTTTAAAGGGAGACCTTCCGAGTCCATCCAATCCTCCAAGCGGATGCGCGTTTAGAACACGCTGTCCACTCGCTCATGATCGCTGTACAGCTGAACGCCCAGAGTTATCTGATATGGGTAATGGCCATTTTGTTGCTTGCCATTTGTATGATAAGTAGTCACCATTTTTTATCGTATAAGGAAAAAGTACTTTAGTGATTGACAACTGGAAGCAGCCCAGCGTCTATCGGACTTATCTAGCTCCATTGCCTAGGTACTCGAGTCGCTTCACCTCCTCCTTCAGAAGCAAAGAACGCTTCTTCGTCCGAGGCGCAAGCGTTGTCGGGCCAATTCTAGGCAATTCCGCTTTTAGGTTTCCCTCACCTCTGGTCGATAAGGAAGCCAGACTCGGCTTTCGGTCGCTGTGTTTCCTTTATCTCACTGCTGCGAAAGTAAAGTCCATACCGTCGCTGACCGGGCGCTTCCGCTTTTCTTATGAATAAGGAGGTGGTTTTGCTAAAGTGGTATAAGTTTTTCCAATTTATTTTTGAAAAATTTAAGGGGTGAATGTTTTGAAAAACAGAAAACATTGGTTACTTATGCTTATCTTTGTTCTCCTTCTGGGAATACTTGCTGCATGTTCGAGTGACGCAGGTGAAGGAGATAACGAACCAGATGATGGGACAGAACAGCCGGAAGGTGAAGGCGATGGAGATGGTGTAACAGATGGTCCGCAAATGGGAGGAACCATTGTAGGGGCAATGGACACTGCACCTACAGGATTATTTAACCCGATTTTCTATACAGAAGCATATGAAGCAAATATCCTAGATTTTACTCATGAAGGTTTATTATCACAAAATGAAAATCTAGAATTTGAACCGAACTTAGCAAAAAAATGGACGTTTAATGAGGATCAAACCCAATTAACTCTCGAATTAGAGCAAGGCGTTAAATGGCATGATGGCGAAGAATTTACAGCAGCGGATGTTGTCTTTACCTATAAAACTATAGCGAGCCCTGGGTATGTAGAGGCTGGTGGAGTCCGTGATGACTATGTTATAAGATTAAAAGGTTTCGAGGCATTTAGAGCTGGTGAAACAGATGTATTTGAGGGAGTTACAGCTGATGGGGACTACACGGTTACATTTCATTTTACAGAACCAAACGTAACAGCTCTTAGTGATGCTTCTTTCCCAATTATTCCCGAACACATTTTCAAAGATATTCCTGTAGCAGAAATTCCGACACATGCAGCATCTCTAGAACCGGGTAAAGTGATCGGAACAGGACCATTCAAATTTACCGAAATGATTGATGGTGAGCAGTATGTATTAGAAAAGCATGCTGACTATTGGAAGGGTGAGCCTTATCTTGATGGTATCACTTGGCGTGTTGTAGACCAAGCGGTAATCCTCGGGTTACTAGAAAATCAAGAGATTGATTTTGTCGCTGATCCAAACGGTTTCCAACCGGCTGACTATGAAACGGTTGCGGCGATGGATCATCTTAGTATTATCGAGCAGCCAGACTTTGGTTATCAGATCATGGGTCTATTCCATAATCACCGTACACCAGAGGAAAGTGAAGCAGGTGTGATTAACCCTGAAAATTGGGTGCCAAACGAAGATTTAGCCAGCAAAGAAGTACGTCAGGCGATTGCATATGCGATTAATCGTCAAGGGCTAATTGACGGATTGCTTTATGGAAAAGGATCTGTTATTAATGCCCCGATTGCGACCCAATTCTGGGCATATGACGGGGAAAATCCAAACCAATATCCGTTTGATCCTGAAAAAGCAAAACAATTGCTAGATGATGCAGGATATGTCGATACAAATGGAGATGGTTTCCGTGAAGACCCTAATGGGGAAGAGTGGGTTCTTTCTTTACACTTCCCGCTTGGAAATCAGCTTCGTGAAAGATCAGCACCAATTATCGAAGAAATGCTTGAAGCAGTTGGCATTAACATAGACCTCGCCCAACCGATGGAAATGGCCGCTTATGTTCCAGAGCTTGAAACGAATACAGATTGGGATCTTTATTTACTAGGCTGGAGCTTAGGAAGCGGGGATCCAGATCCGAGCGGACTGTGGGGTTCTACCGCCGCCTACAACTTTGGGCGCTGGTATAATCCAGAAGCTGATCAATTATTACAGGATGCTCTAACACCGCCAGATGCCTTTGAACAGGATTACCGTAAACAAGTATATAGCGACTGGCAAGTCATGTTCCAGGATGATCTTCCTGCGGTTATCTTGTATGCGCAAAATAGCCTATGGGCCTATAATAAGCGGATCCAGGGAATAGAACCACTTCCATATTCGATGTACAATGAACCGCAATTATGGTGGGTTAACGGAGAGTAAAACTTAATGAAATTTTAGAAGGGGTTAGAGCGTGCGGAGAAACGCCGCATGCTCTATTTCATTTAAAAGAATGGAGGGGATAAGATGTACAAATATATCGTTCGGCGCCTACTCATCTTCATACCGATGTTATTTGCATTAACAGTTATCGTATTTGGTTTAGTAAGAGCTGCTCCAGGGGACCCATTTTCAGGCAGGTTATTGGATCCGGATATTGACCCTAAAATTTTTGAACAGCAAAGAGAAGCGGCCGGATTAAACGATCCTCTTCCTGTTCAATATTTTCGTTGGGTTTCTGGTGCTCTTCAAGGTGATTTTGGAGAATCATTTGTTTATAGAGGACGTGAAGTTTCGGATTTAATTGCAGATCGTATTGAAAATACCCTATATTTAGGCATGTTTTCGCTATTTATAACACTTATAGTCTCAATCCCAATTGGGATCTATTCAGCCCGCAAACCGTATTCATTACTAGATTACGGAGCAACGACTTTTGGATTCCTCGGTTTAGCTATTCCAAACTTCTTTTTTGGATTAGTAGCAATTTACTTTTTTTCAATCCATCTTGGGTGGTTCCCTTCACAAGGTACTGTTTCATCGAGTGGTTTAGAAGGGATTGAACTATTTTTGGATAAGCTCCATCACTTGTTTTTACCAGGAATTACTTTAGGGTTAGCAAGTACTGCCGCTTACATGCGCTACATGCGATCTGAAGTATTAGATGTATTGGGGAAGGATTTTATCCGTACGGCCAAGGCCAAAGGGATGACAGATCGAAATGTACTTTACAAGCATACGCTTCGAAATGCATTAATTCCCATCATTACATTAATGGGCTTTGAAATTGGACTACTGCTTAGTGGAGCTGTTATTACAGAAGGAGTATTTCAATACCCCGGACTCGGAACACTTTTTCTAACCTCTATTGGAAATAGAGACTATCCTGTAATTATGGCGATTAACCTACTTCTAGGTTTCTTTATCCTTTTAGGAAATTTATTAGCGGATATATTTTATAGTATTGTCGACCCAAGAATTCGCTATGATTGAGGTGGAATAATATGGAAACAAAACCGCAGGTTGTATCTGGCCCCAATCCTTACTTAAACCATGAAGGTAAACTTGAGAAAGGGCAAAGTCCTTTCAAGCTTGCATTAAATCGTTTTATGAAAAATAAATTAGCAGTGGCCAGTGTTTTTTTACTTATCCTGATTGTTATGGCGGTAGTGTTTGCTCCGCTGTTTACCGACCATAGCCCTACGAAATCAAATCTGTTGCTAATCGAACATCCGCCTAGTGAAGATCATCCGCTTGGTAACGATAGTTCAGGAAGAGATAATTTATCAAGACTTTTATACGGGGGCAGAATTTCCCTTATTGTTGGATTTAGTGCCATGTTATTCACGCTTGTTATTGGTGTAGTCCTTGGTTCAATAGCAGGATACTATGGCGGTAAAATTGATGCAATAATCATGCGTGCTGCAGATCTAATGCTCATACTCCCATTCCTGGTTCTTCTTCTAACAATCGTTGCATTGCTGGAAAAGGTAACCATCGGTATATTTGTAACGATCATTGCCTTAACGTCCTGGCCGACATTAACGAGGATCATACGCGGTACATACCTATCGCTCCGGGAACAAGAATTTGTACTGGGTGCCCGAGCAATTGGTGCGAGTGATTTTCGGATTATCTTTAAGCATTTTATCCCAAATGCCATTGGTCCGATCGTTGTTAATGCAACATTAATGATGGCAACCATGATCATTATCGAATCTGGCCTAAGCTTCATTGGATTCGGTATCCCGCAGCCAACTCCAACATGGGGAAATATGATTTCTGAAGCACAAAGCTTACGGATTTTGCGTAATAGCCCAGAAGCATGGGTACCACCGGGATTATGTATCTTATTGACGGTACTTTGCATTAATTTTATCGGTGACGGACTAAGAGACGCTTTTGATCCGAAAAGTAATCAACGTTAATCCTTATAAAATATCGACCTGCTGCTGAATCCAGTCAGTGGGTTTTTATTTTTTCTAAAGAAAATTTGAACACCTCTGCTTTTCTACAGTGTGAAATCCCATCCTTTACGTTGTATACTATAGAAGTACGCGACAAGCGTTATTTCCATACAATAAGAAATAATCTAGGCTACATGTGAATATGATACAAGCAATCTTTGTGTATATTTAACTTAGAATGTATAATTCATCAACATGGAGGTTTATTATGAAAACAAAGCTACACTTGCTTTATGGCGGGAAATCTGCTGAACATAAGGTTTCGATGCAAACAGCCATGGCCGTTATGAACGCGATCGATCAGAATAAATTCGAGGTTCATCCGATTTATATAAATCAGACAGGGAATTGGAAAAGAGGGGGAGTTCTGGAAGGCAAAGTTTCCGATATTAAACTGCTTGAGTTTCCATCTTCAGTACCCTCGGTTTCTCCTTTAACTCTTAAAAATAACGAATTAAGTAATGAATATGAAGCGGAAGTCGTTTTTCCATTACTTCATGGGCCAAATGGCGAAGATGGGAC
Organism: Bacillus oleivorans; assembly: GCF_900207585.1. GTDB lineage: Bacteria > Bacillota > Bacilli > Bacillales > JC228 > Bacillus_BF > Bacillus_BF oleivorans. The sequence goes on from NZ_OAOP01000009.1 coordinate 191,765, forward strand.
AGTTCAGGGGATGCTAGAGTTACTTGATTTGGCTTATGTCGGCAATGGGGTGTTAGCATCAGCCGCTGGCATGGATAAATTAGCGATGAAAGCATTATTTGCCCAAGCAGGTCTTAATCAGGTTCAATATGTAGGCTTTAAAGCTAAGGATTGGGAACGCAATCCACAGGATATTTTTACGAGAATACAAGACGAATTAGGTTACCCTTGTTTTGTTAAACCTGCAAATCTAGGATCTAGTGTAGGTATAAGCAAGTGTAAAACAAGAGATGAGCTAAAGACAGCAATTGAAGAAGCCCTTCAATATGATCGAAAGGTTATAGTAGAAGAAGGGGTTACAGCCCGTGAAATCGAAATTGGAGTATTAGGGAATGATGACCCTGAATGTTCAGTTGTCGGCGAAATTGTTCCGAAAACAGAATTCTATGATTACAAGTCTAAATATGAGGATGGGGATACAGCCCTGATCATACCAGCCGATGTTTCAAATGAAACGTATAATGAAATGAAAAAGATGGCAGATAAAGCTTTTAAGGCTCTTGATTGTTCTGGATTAGCACGGGTTGATTTCTTTTTAAAAGAAGATGGTACAATATTGATTAATGAAGTCAACACGATGCCTGGATTTACTCCTATGAGTATGTTCCCGTTATTATGGAAACATAGCGGAGTGGATTATCCGACTTTAATTCAACGTTTAGTGGAATTAGCAATTGAGCGGAATCAAGAGAAAATGAAAATCAGATACACTTTTGACTGATCGGAGGATTATAAATGATAACGAAAACCCTTGAACAAGTGGCGGCCATAACAAATGCTAAACTATCCATTCCAGAACGAGGTCAAGAGTACATCCAAGGGGTATCAATTAATACAAGGTCTATCGAAAAAGGTCAATTGTTCGTTCCTCTTGCTGGAGAAAAAACGGATGGTCATCAATTTGTCGAGCAAGCCTTTGAAAAGGGTGCTTCTGCTGCCTTTTGGAAACGCGACTTACCTAACCCGCCATCTGGTTTCCCGCTGCTTTTTGTCGATGATCCGCTAGAAGCGCTTCAGATGATGGCAAAGGCATACCGGGATAGTTTAAAGGTTAAGGTAGTAGGGGTAACAGGAAGTAACGGAAAAACAACTACGAAGGATATGATTGCTAAAATTTTGTCCGGAACTTATTCAGTTCAAAAAACAATCGGCAATTACAATAATCATATTGGTCTGCCGTTAACCTTACTATCGCTTCGGGAAGACACGGAAGTTATTGTATTGGAAATGGGAATGAGTGCTAGAGGGGAAATTCAATTTTTATCTAAGCTTGCGAGGCCAGATGTCGCTGTCATCACAAATATCGGTGAAGCTCATTTGGAGGATCTTGGGTCGCGGGAAGGAATTGCGGAGGCCAAGTTTGAAATAATTGCAGGACTCAATGCAAATGGCCTTTTTGTATATGATGGCGATGAACCTTTGTTACAAGCTAAAGTTCAATCGCGGAGTGGGGAGTTTCAGGTTATTTCCTTCGGGAAAAGTGATAATTGTGACTATTATCCAATGTCTGTTGAGGCAAAAGGAGAAGGAACTGAGTTTATTGTTCAAGCTTTGCCGCGAACAAAAATGTTTTTACCCGTATTAGGACTTCATAATGTGAAAAATGCTTTGGCAGCTATTGCTGTTGCCCGTTTTTTACAGGTGGATGAAGAGAACATTAAAAATCAATTAGAAAGTCTTTCTCTTTCGGCCATGAGAATGGAATCACACAAGGGATATAATGGAGCATTGGTCATTAATGATGCCTATAATGCCAGCCCAACTTCAATGAAAGCAGCGATAGAATTGGTGCAATCACTTGAAAACTATCCGAAAAAAGTACTTGTTTTAGGAGACATGCTGGAATTAGGTCCGAAAGAAAAAGAGTTTCATAAAGAGATCGGTCATTTCATTTCGGCTGACCATATTCAATACGTTTATACGTATGGGCCATTAGCTCGTTTTATAGCAAAGGGGATTCGGGAAAAAGGCAAGCCGATTGAAGTAAAAGAATTTAGCAGCAAAGACGAATTACGGAATGAAGTAAAGGGGCGGTTAGATGAACAAACCGTATTATTAGTTAAAGGTTCTAGGGGAATGAAATTGGAAGAGGTTTTAGAGGGACTCATCCAGTAACGAAAGCAGATTCAAGGGTTGGACAAACCGTTCATCAAGGATAGCCAATAATACGTTTTAGACGGAAAAAAGAAGGGCAAAATAAAAGTAGAATGAGAGTGACAACTCCTGCCAACCCGAATATTTCAGTGAGATGTAAAGTGGCTAATCGATGAAAAATTGATTTTTTTGCTGAATGATGCATAAGGATTACAAAAAAATATCACCTTAACATACATATGATAGAAGGCATCTCTTTTCCTTTTATTAAGTTCAAAGTTGGGTGATATCAATGAATGGCTGCTTATTAATTCATGGGTTTACTGGTGGTCCGCATGAAATAGCCCCACTTGAAGAATACTTGCGGCAGAAAACGGACTGGCATATTGTCTCCCCTACTTTACCAGGACATGGTGAAAGGCTTCGCTTAAAGGGAATCTATTACTACGAATGGGTCCGTTCCGCAGAGGAAGAGCTAAAGGAGCTCCTCCAAATATGTGATACTGTGTATGTAGTTGGATTTTCCATGGGCGGGATGATTGCCAGTTTTCTGGCGGTTAAATATCCGGTTGCCAAACTTGTGCTCCTGAGTGCAGCCCTTTATTATGTGAATCCAAGGCAATTAGGTTTGGATATCAAACACATTATGAAGGATGCAATGAGAGGAAATTTACTTGAAAGCGAACTTTTTCAAAGATATAAACGAAAGATTGCTTCAACCCCGCTCTCTGCAACGACTCAGTTTAGGAAATTAGTAAAGGACCTCAAACGATATCTGCCAAATGTACATGCACCGACCATGATCGTTCAAGGTTTGGACGACGGGGTTGTACCGCCTAAAGCAGCATACGCACTTCATAATTCGATTGGTGCTGCTGAAAAGAAGCTTCTTTTTCTTGAAAAGGCTCAGCACATCATTTGCCATTGTGAAGAAAAAGATGTCCTATTTCAAGATATACTCTCATTTCTAAATGAAATTCCAGCAAATAACAGCAAAGATTAATGCTTGATACTTTCAACTTTTGTTAAAAACTGTTAAGATTAGTTAGTTGTAGTAAAGTTCGGTGTGAACTACAAATAATGATGAAATGTATTTGAAGGAGAAATGAAATTGACAACAAAGTTTGATGAGCTAGGGCTTAGTTCCCTACTTTTAAAATCGATTAATCGTATGGGATTCGAGGAAGCAACTCCCATTCAGGCGGAGACGATTCCTGTTACATTACAAGGATATGACGTCATTGGACAAGCTCAAACGGGGACCGGGAAGACTGTGGCATTTGGTGTGCCATTATTAGAAAGAATAAATGTAAGAAACCCGGTTGTACAGGGACTTATTATTGCCCCTACCCGGGAACTCGCTGTTCAGGTTAGTGAAGAACTTTATAAGCTTGGACAGGATAAACGCGTAAAAGTGCTGTCTATTTATGGTGGCCAGGATATTCAGAGACAAATTCGTGCGTTGAAAAAGGGTCCGCATATTATTGTCGGAACACCAGGAAGAATCATGGATCATATGAATCGTGGAACCATCGATTTTAGCCAGGTTCATACCGTTATTTTAGACGAAGCGGATGAAATGTTAAATATGGGGTTTGTCGATGATATCGAAGCAATTCTTTCGAAGGTTCCAACCGAAAGACAAACCTTGTTATTCTCAGCAACCATGCCTGGACCGATTCGAAGTATTGCCAATCGGTTTATGAAGGATCCGAAGCTGATTCGTACGAAAGCAAAAGAAATGACAGTACCGCAAATTGAACAATCATATATCGAGGTTCATGAAAAGAAAAAGTTTGATGTATTAACAAGACTATTAGATATACAGTCTCCGGAACTTGCGATTGTCTTTGGGCGGACCAAAAGAAGAGTCGATGAACTTGCCAATGCTCTTACCATTCGCGGCTACACAGCAGAAGGCATTCATGGCGATCTCAGTCAAGCGAAGAGGCTTGCCGTACTTAAAAAATTCAAAGCGAATACAATTGACATTTTAGTTGCGACTGATGTAGCTGCAAGAGGTCTTGATATTTCCGGTGTTACACACGTATACAATTTCGATATCCCGCAAGATCCTGAAAGCTATGTTCACCGTATTGGCCGTACTGGCCGTGCCGGTAAAACGGGAACGGCTATTACGTTCGTAACGCCTAGAGAAACATCGTACCTTCGCGTTGTAGAAGAAACAACAAAGAAAAAGATGAACAAAATGAAAGTACCATCCTTTGATGAAGCGATTGAAGGTCAACAACGGATGGTGATTGAACAGCTTCAAACGATTATTGAGCGTCAAGAAGCAAAATATTACTATAAAGCAGCTGAAGAATTACTTGAAAAAGAAGATGCCGTAGCAGTGGTTGCGGCTGCACTAAAAATGTTAACAAAAGAACCAAATGAAACTCCGATTGAGTTAACATCAGAACCGCCTTTACCATCACGACGAGACAGAAAAAGTGATAGAGGAGGCAAATCCTATAACAGGAAGAATTCATCTTCTTCAAAGTCATGGAAATCCTCCTCTTCATCAAATGCGAGAAAGCGCGGTTCCGGTAAAAGATTCAGCAATAACAAAAGAGTGAATGAACGATAACAAAGAGTGTAAAACCGGCTGGTGAATAGCCGGTTTTTTTACTGAGCAAATTACTAATATTTAAGGGTACATTTGGATGTAGAGGTGGTTTTTTGAAGAAAGTAATTATTTTGTGCGTGCTGTCGTTAATGGTTTTTTTGTATGTTATTTTATCTGATGGAACTTCAGGTAACTTAAAAGCAGAAAATACGAAGTCTTTTGGAGAATTAGAAAGACTGAAAAATGCTTTATCTAATCCGCTTGAACAATATGTGAGTATTGTCTTTATTGGAGATTCGATTACTTGGGGTATGTCTGCAGCGGGTAACCCAGTAAATTTCAAAATGGGCAGGGATGGTACTTTATCAGATATCCGCGACAATTTTGAGTCACTATCATTTGTCAATCAGTTTAAACGCTATATAGGTTCGGAATATATGGCAGGGGCTCCTCCTTTGCTATCCAATTGGGATGCTTCACCAAACGGAGAATCAATCGCCGTGTATAAAAAGGAAATACTTTTATTTCCAGAAGGAGAGAATTTCGAAATTGTCACAGAGGGCAATGTACGACCGCATGAAGTAGTGGAAAGTAAGGACTCTATTTCAAATAAATTCCTCTGTTTTCAGATAGATTCTTCGGCAAATGGGACTGGAATTATCAGATTTAACTTCACTGGTAAGGAATTCACCTTATCTTATGGCAGTACAGCAAGCAGCATGGATTATGAATTGCTTGTAAACGGTATGTCGCAAGGTATTTTCTCAACAATGGTAGGCTTTGATGGAAATTTGGCAGGCTTTGATAACCACCGTACCCATACATTTGATTATGTCGAAGATGCGCTAATAGAAATTAAGACGGTGAAAAATAACTTTGAAGGCCCACAAGCTTTGAAAATTGGCGGTGTACTCATAGATAAAACGGTCAAAATTTCAAATCAGGGGATAATCGGAGCAACTGCCAGAAGTTATTTGAAGAGAAATCTGGAAGGGAATACTAGTGGTGATGGGATTGCGATCACGGATGAGGACCGATACATTTTCATACAGCTAGGTACCAATGACCGCAGGGAAAAAGACTCTCTTATATTTAAAGGAAATCTGCAAAAATTGATAAATAAAGTAAAACCAAATCGGGCCCTTATTTTAATGTGTGCCAATCCAGTCGTAAATGAAAATCCTGAAAATTATCATTTTAATATGGAAGAAGTTTGTAACGTGATTAATCAGACAGCAGAGGAAAACCAAATCGATTTTATTAATAATTACGCTATTTTTAAAGACCTCAAATCATCAAACTATCTGGCAGACAGCTTGCATCCTAATGACTACGGGCATGAACAGATTTATCGAAACATAGTGCATTCTTTGGAACAGAGGCAGGGAGCCTGGTAAATCGGCTTGATACATCTTGTGGGGTGAAATACTCAAAACGTCTTTAAGGACATTGTTAATGCATCAGCACCTTCTAGAAGGCATGGGAGTACCAACAGCAAGCAGGTGAGTTTTGCATGTTGGAGACAGAAAAAGGCTGAACCCTAATAAAAGAGTTTAACCCTGATATTTTCCTCTTCCAAAATGTAAAAAATAATAGGCGAATCCAAAGCCTCCGATCGCTCCAAATACATGTCCGATCCAATTGATATTAGGCTGGAAGGCTGTGAATAAAATACCTAATCCAAGGATCACCATAATAGATTGGCGAATTTGTTTTGGAAAACTGTGCTTTCGAAATAGGATTAAAGCGAAATAAAATCCGAATAAGCCATAAAAGGATCCGCTCGCTCCAAGATGAGCGTAGGTCGGCGGCAATAAGATAAAGGTTGCGAGATTGCCGACAATCCCAGAAAATAGATAGAGATTTAAAAATCCCATTTTTCCCAGTAATTTCTCTAGAAATGGTGAAAAAATCACAACAGCAAGTGAATTCATTAAAAAATGGGTAAAGGACACATGGAGAAAGATAGGAGTTACTAATCTCCAAATTTCACCCTGTTGGATGAAAAAATTAACGCCAATCAATGAATTGATAATTGTACTGTTTGGTAAAAATGGCAGGAAAGCAGCTAAATAAACGATTATATTAATACATACGATCGCAGTAATCATTGGATATTGTTTTATATATTCACGAAAACTCTCGGTTCTTACAAACATAATCTGCTCCTTTCTACATTTGGCAGAACAGGCTAATCCAATACATAATTCTTTATCATACAAGCCATTATACTATATTCGTTTTTATTCTAAATTAGAAGGGGAGGAAGAGCAATTGATACGAGGAATAGGGATAGATATTATTGAAAAAAAGCGGATCGAAAAAGTTATAGAGCGTCAGCCGAGATTTCCGCAGCGCATTTTAACATCTAACGAAATAGCAGAATATGCGCAATACCCTATGAAGCGAAAAATTGAATATTTAGCGGGAAGATTTGCGGCCAAAGAAGCATATGCAAAAGCAAGGGGAGTTGGAATCGGCAAGGAATTATCTTTTCAGTCGATTGAGATACAAAAGGATTCTTTTGGGAAACCGTATTTTTCAAAACCTGTTTCAAAGGGTGTTCATCTAACAATCTCTCATAGTCAGGAGTTTGTTGTGGCACAGGCGATTATAGAGGAAGTTTAGTTTACATACACAGGCATGCATTTGCTTGCAGCTTTATGTTAACAAAATTAAAAACTTTTTTATGCTTGTCAGCTTTACGTGGACATAAATTAAAAACTTGTCTCATATATTTCTATTGCACAAGGAGAGACAAGGAGTCCGAGTCTTTACACCAAGCATAGGTCTGGTCTGATTAAGGAATGTCTTCTAATTCAGTAGTAAAGATAATATTTTTTCCGGAAGAGCGTTCCTGAATCGACCAGTCCAGACACAACATCTTTGAAATCGTCAGCTTGGCTCTGCCCCTCTCTATTTCAGTTAAATGAGACACACAAAGGGGTTGAATGCATGAAAAAGTGGTTGTTGCCATTGTTGTGCCTGGTGTTAATGGTTGTACTAAGTGCCTGTGGAGCAAAGTCCCAAGAGGATGTAGTTGGTGATTTAAACAAAAGGATGGACGATCTTACATCTTACAAAACAAAAGCAAAGATGACACTGCAAATGGGTACGGAACCGCAAGAATACAATGTAGAAGTTTGGCACAACGATCCTGATTTTTATCGGGTTGAGCTGAAAAATTCTCAATCTGATCAAAGTCAAATGATTTTACGGAACAAGGAAGGTGTCTTTGTATTAACACCGGCCTTGAACAAGAGTTTCCGCTTCCAAAGTGATTGGCCTAAGAACTCTAGTCAGCCTTACCTTTACGAGTCTCTTGTTCAGGATATTATGGAAGATCCTGAGGCAACCTTTAAAGAGACGGAAAAGCATTATGTATTTGAAACGAAAACCCGTTATCAAAACAACAAAATGCTGCCTATGCAAGAAATTACACTATCCAAGGAAGATCTATCGCCTGTTAGTGTAAAAGTAATGGACACAGATCGTAACCCATTAGTTACAGTTGAATTTAGTGACACGGAATTTAACTCAAAATTTAACCCGGATGCATTTGATATGAAAAGGAATATGGAAGGGGCTCAATTAGATAAAGAAACAGCAGCAGATGTTGACGAAGAACAATCACAGGGTGATGAATTTGCTGTTATGTACTCTAATGATGTCGCTGCCAAACTTATTGAAGAAAAGATGATTGATACTGAAGATGGAAATAGAGTCATTCAAATGTATCAGTATCAATCTGCGGATTCAACTAAGAAATTTACGTTAATTCAGGAAAAAGCAGAAATTATGCCTGCCGGTGCAATGGCATCAACACCTGTGAATGGTGAGCCTGTGGATTTAGGCTTTACAGTTGGAGCGATGACGGCAACAGGTATTCAATGGACCTACGATGGAGTTGAATATATGCTTGCTTCTTCTGAATTAACACCAGAAGAAATGGTAAGTGTGGCTCGTTCTGTACAAGGAACTATGGTAAAATAATTAATAAGAAGAGAAGCAGGTTCTCTCTAGCAGGGAGCCTGTTTTCATTTCACACTTAGGAAGTATAAAATTTTAGCAACGATGTAAAATCGCCACAGTAAATATTTTTAGGTATAAAGTACGACGGGCAGGAGACATGAGTCAAGCGAGGCCACAGGACGTGGCGTTTCGAGCGTGATAAGCGCAACTAGGCCATCGCCATCGCCTGCGCCTAACCTAAAGCGCTAGCCAAGTTTCTTTATTACATTTGTCTGAAGGGGCATGGTCCAAAATGACATTTCTTCGTGATACATGGGCAGAAGTAAATTTAGATGCGATTGAATGGAACGTTAAAAAAATGAGGGAGTTTCTTTCAGATGACGTTCAAATTATGGCAGTTGTGAAAGCGAACGCATACGGGCATGGAGATCTAGAGGTTGCCGAGACTGCACTTGAATCAGGTGCCAGTATGGTAGCTGTCGCAATTTTAGACGAAGCCATTGCACTTCGAAAAAAAGGGATAAAAGCTCCGATTTTAGTATTAGGTGCATCAAGACCTGAGGATGCTCCGCTTGCAGCTGCCCATGATATATCGGTGACGGTTTTTCAAGCAGGATGGCTTGTAAAAGCAGAACGGCATCTTGGTATCCATCCTTTAAAAATTCATATTAAATGTGATACGGGAATGGGTCGCTTAGGGGTCCTAAGTTTTTCAGAATTAAACGAACTGGTGCAAATGGTAAAGCAATCCCCTCAGTTCATCTGGGAAGGGATCTACACCCACTTTGCTACAGCTGATCAGATAGATGAACGCTATTTTCAAAAGCAGCTGACCATGTTTGATTCTTGGATGGAACAGCTTGACGAGAAACCAAGTATGATTCATGCAAGCAATAGTGCAGCGGCTATGAAGCAAGATAGTAAGAAATTTAATGCAATCCGAATGGGAATATCGATGTACGGCCTTTCTCCGTCCCCAGAAATTAAACCATTTCTTCCATTTGAACTAAAGCCAGCATTGTCCCTTTATACAAAAATAGTTCATGTGAAGCGGGTCGAAAAGGGATCGGCTATAAGCTACGGAAACACCTATGTAGCTGAACAGGGTGAATGGATTGCTACACTTCCGATTGGGTATGCAGATGGATGGATTCGAAAAAATCAGGGAAAAGACGTTTCCCTTGAAGGGATTCGGGTTCCGATTGTAGGAAGAGTCTGCATGGATCAATGTATGATTAAACTTCCTGATTATTACCCTGAAGGAACAAAGGTTTGTTTAATTGGAGAAGTTGTCACCATAGATGAGGTAGCTGAACGCCTGGATACCATTAATTATGAAGTGGCATGTATGATATCCAGCCGGGTTCCGCGCATCTTTATAAAAAACAACCAAAGAAAGGCAGTAAAAAATATAATTTTAGATCAAACTCCCTAATTTCATGCATAAAGGACAGACCTTTTTGCTTATAATAGAGAGGAATTGTTAGGATATCCTTTTCATAGCTAGGTTTACGTGTTATCATAGTAACAGCATTGAATAGAGGTCTTTAGTGTAAGTGGAGGTGTAGCTTGTGTCAGATCCAAGCCTTACAACAGAAATAACTGTTCGGCTACCGAAACAACTTGTTTCCGAACTTGACAGCTATGCGGATAGTGAAAATTTGAATCTGAATGAACTCATTTATCGTGCAACGAACATGTATCTGCGTGAAAGAAAGAAAAGACAAATCCGAGAATCAATGAGAAGAGGCTATATGGAAATGTCCAAAATTAACCTCTCAATTGCTTCGGAAGCGTTTCAAGCGGAATATGAGGCAGAACATACCGTAGAAAAGCTGGTCAGCGGGGGATAAGTATTTGATTGTGAAACGTGGCGACGTATATTTTGCTGACCTTTCCCCTGTCGTTGGTTCTGAACAAGGTGGAGTAAGACCTGTACTCATTATCCAGAACGATATCGGGAATCGGTTTAGCCCCACTGTGATAGTCGCGGCGATAACAGCACAAATTCAAAAAGCAAAGCTCCCAACTCACGTTGAAATTGATGCAGCACGTTACGGTTTTGAACGTGATTCTGTCATACTGTTGGAACAAATTCGAACGATTGATAAACAGCGATTGACGGATAAGATCACTCATTTAGATGAAGAAATGATGGAAAAAGTGGATGAAGCGCTACAGATTAGCCTAGGTCTCATTCACTTTTAAAATCAGTAGCGCTCTATTTAGGGCGTTTTTTCATACATATTATAGACTGAATTGCCGTCGCGGCTATTAAATATTTTTTATATCAGGTGTTTCTGCCACTAGAAGAGCAAGCTAATTTGATTAGCTTGCTTTTTTCCTGTCGCGAAAGTAAATAGTTATATTCGTTTGCAAAATTAAAATACGATATAATATAGATAATTTATATAATATCTAAAATTTCAAACTGGCCATTTATACTACAAATACTTCACAATCTTGTTACAACCTGTTACCAGACTGAGTGGTGAGTATGATTTGTGGTAAGATAAGGAGGATTTTATGCATAGTCGCTTAGTAAATTTTTTGCAGGAGAAGGAAGAGGAAATAACAGATAGTTGGATTGAAAAAATGAAGGAAAGCATAGATCAAGGCTATGAAACCTCTGTTTCCGGCCAAGTATTTCAATCAACGGCACAGGAATTTATCCGTCTCACTATAGCCTATATTTCAGAGACTAATTCATCTTCATTGTCGATTCATCAATTTATAGAGAAGATTGTTCATATGGGTTGGACACTAGATCTTGTTACAACGGGATTCATCCATTTTAAAACAATGATCAATGAATGGCTGGAAAAGGCAGAGTTAACAAAAGATGAGCAGCTTGCTCTTTATCTCGAATTAGAACAAAAGATAATCTCCTTATACAAAACGGTCGTGACCAAATATACAGAAGCATGGGAAAGAACTGTCTCTCTTCAAAAAACAGCTTTACGCGAGCTATCCGCTCCTTTAATTCCTGTTTTTGAAGGTATTTGTGTTATGCCGTTAATTGGCACTATTGATACGGAACGGGCGAAACAAATAATGGAAACTTTATTGTCGGGTGTAGTTAAATATCGTTCAGAAGTCGTGTTAATTGATATAACTGGTGTACCTGTAGTCGATACGATGGTAGCTCATCACCTAATAAAGGTTGCAGAAGCTATTAGTTTAGTAGGTTCAAAGTGTATGCTGGCTGGGATCCGGCCTGAAATAGCACAAACGATTATTAATATTGGCATAAATTTAGATAATGTTCTTACAAACAATACCCTGCAAAAAGGTATGGAAAAAGCGTTAGAGATGACTAATCGCAAAATCGTGCGATTGGAGGGATCCGAATGAGAATACCAATATTGAAGCTTCATGATATTTTATTAGTTTCAATTCAGTGGGAACTCGATGATCAAACGGCATTACAGTTTCAAGAGGATTTACTGCAGAAAATTCATGAGACTGGTGCTAAAGGGGTTGTAATCGATATTACAGCCATAGACTTTATTGATTCATTTATTGCAAAGGTACTTGGAGATGTAATTCAAATGTCTAAGTTAATGGGAACCCGGGTTGTAATTACTGGAATTCAGCCTGCGGTTGCTATAACGCTAGTTGAGCTTGGTGTTTCCCTAAATGATATTACAACCGCGCTAGATTTTGAGAAAGGTTTGGAGAAACTTAAGCAGGAATTGGGGGATTAATGTATGGCGAACCAGTCCTATGTTCAAATTGATAATGAATGGGACATTGTAGCGGCTCGCCAGCTAGGCCGTGAACTTGCTAAAGAGATTGGATTTAGTACAGTTGACCAAGCTCGCATCACGACCGCGATAAGTGAATTAGCACGTAACATTTATCTATATGCTGGAAAAGGGACCATAATCCTACATAAGATAAATAATGTGGGAAAAGTGGGGCTAAAAATTGTAGCCGAAGATGAAGGGCCAGGAATTCCTGATATTAGAAAGGCGATGGAAGATGGTTTTTCGACTTCAGGGGGTTTAGGGGCAGGATTGCCTGGTGTAAAACGATTAATGGATTATTTTACGGTCGACTCCGATGTAGGAAAGGGGACGCACATTGAAGTGATTAAGTGGCTTCGTTAGGAGGATAAAAGATGAGCTTCCGTGATGAGTTAGAGCTTCAATATAAATCGATCTTAAACGATTTCCTGCAGGAACCTTCAGAAGGGGTCTTATACCAAGCTCAAAATTTTAGTAAGAAAGCAATTGAACAAGGAATATCTCCAGAGGAAATCGTAAGTTTTCATCGGAACAGTTTAATTGAATTAATGACAAGCGGCGGCGGAAATTTCATTCGCTCCTTTGATTTATTGTTAGAGGTTATGATGGGCTATGGCATCGCCTATCGTGAATATCTAAGTCTTCGTGACAAACAGGCTGAATTTAAAACGGAGATAGAAATAGCGGCAAATGTCCAACAGTCCCTTTTAGATACCGAAATACCCCAAATCGATTACTTGGATATTGGGGCTATTAGTGTACCTGCAAGGCATATGAACGGCGATTATTTTCACTTTGTTCATGATGAAACCAATTGCGTCAGTATAGCGATTGCGGATGTAATCGGAAAAGGAATTCCTGCAGCGCTTTGCATGTCGATGATTAAATACGCCATGGATTCATTGCCTGAACACCGGCCAGATCCTCGTTATGTGCTAGAAAACTTAAATCGTATTGTTGAACAGAATGTGGACCCTAGCATGTTTATTACGATGTTCTATGGGATGTATAATCCTAACTCACATCATTTCACCTATGCTTCTGCGGGTCATGAACCGGGGATCTACTACCATGCAAGTGATGATAGATTTGAAGAATTAGAAGCGAGAGGCTTAATGCTGGGTGTTAACCGTTATACGAAATACAAACAATATGCCAAAACGATTGAGCCCAATGATATGATTATCCTTTTGTCAGACGGTGTCGCAGAATGCAGGATTGACGATCATTTTATTGAACGGGAAACGTTACTCGCATCAATGAAAAAATATATGCACTTGCCTGCACAGGAAATGGTGAACCAGATCTATAAAAAGTTAGAAAAACTTCAAGACTTTGAGCTTCGCGATGATTTCACGTTGATTGTTTTAAAAAGAAAGGTTTGACGTACAAGAGTAACGGGTAAGGATTAATAGAGAACGCTAAAGAGGGTGGCAAGCTGATGAATATAGCGATCGATGTCAAACAAATGGGTCATCAAGATCACGTTCTAGTTGGCGGTGAGATTGATGCGTATACAGCACCAAAATTACGTGAAATTCTATTCCCCTTATCTGAGAAAAAGGGTGTTCATATTGTTGTTGATTTAGGGAATGTTTCCTATATGGATAGTACCGGGCTTGGCGTTTTTGTTGGCGTCTACAAAAATGTCCGTTCCAATGATGGGACTCTTTTGTTAGTGGGACTATCAGACCGTTTGAAGCGTCTGTTTACGATAACAGGATTAGCTGACATCATGAATATCGAAAGCCGTGCAGAGGGTGGAACCTTATGAATGAAAAATATGAATACATTGAAATGAAGATCCCATCTAAGCCAGAGTACGTTGGAGTCATTCGTCTGACTCTTTCAGGAATAGCGAGTCGAATGGGTTTTTCCTACGACGAAATTGAAGATTTAAAAATCGCCACCAGTGAGGCCGTAACCAACGCAGTCCAGCATGCATATCGGTCGTCTGAGATTGGAGATGTTTTAGTAGGGTTTGCCATCTTTACGGACCGGCTGGAGGTTATTGTTTCAGATAGAGGGAAAACGTTTGATTTGGAAAAAGTAAGAGGGGAAACGGGTCCTTATAAAGAGACAAATTCCACAAGTGTGGAGGTACTGCGAGAGGGTGGACTAGGTCTTTACTTAATCGAAACACTGATGGATCATGTTCGAATTCACCAGCAAGATGGGGTGACTGTCCTAATGACGAAGTACCTCGAGGGAGAGCAGGTGGAAAGGGATGCCAGAACAATCTCAACTTAAATCTACAGAAAAAGGGCAAATAAATAAGTGGATACACGATTATCAGGATAAACAGGACGAAGAAGCTCAGGCTAACCTTATTCAGCATTATAAAGCACTTGTTGAAAGTATTGCCCGAAAGTATTCCAAAAACAGTTCATACCACGAGGATATTGTTCAAGTAGGTATGATTGGTTTATTAGGAGCTATAAAACGTTACGATGAAACGTACAATAAAAGTTTTGAGTCTTTTGCCGTTCCAACCATTATTGGCGAGATTAAAAGATTTTTGCGTGACCAGACTTGGAGTGTGCATGTGCCAAGGAGAATTAAAGAACTCGGACCTAAAATTAAATCAGTGGTTGAAAAGTTAACAAATGAATTGGAACGATCTCCTAAAATTGCTGAAATTGCTAAGATTCTGGATGTCGAGGAAGAAGAAGTATTAGAAGCGATGGAAATGGGGAAAAGCTACCAGGCATTATCAATCGATCGTGCCATTGAGGCTGATACAGATGGAGGAACTGTCACTCTTCTCGATCTGGTCGGAAAACCCGATGATGGCTTTGAAAAAGTTCAGCAAAAATTAGTGCTTGAAAAAGTGCTGCATGTGTTATCAGAACGGGAAAGACTTATTATTCAATATACATTCTTAGAAAACCTTAGTCAGAAAGAAGCGGGTGAGAAGCTGCATATTTCTCAAATGCATGTTTCTAGGCTACAGCGCAGAGCAATCAAAAAACTTCAAGAAGCCATAAGTGCAGACTTTCTAGATTCGGAGTGACTGGTCTTGACCCATCTAAAAGATAAACACATTGAATTGTATACTTTTCAGTCGAAAAAAGAAGGAAAAAGCTATTGTGGAGACGCTTTTTTTTATTTTTCGGATGAAACGGGATTTCTTGCTATAGTAGCGGATGGGCTAGGCAGCGGAATCTTCGCGCATGAGTCTGCTGAAGCTGCGATTGAAGCTGCCAAACAGAACCGTCGCCAAGATGTAGAAACGATAATGAAGGCATGCAATCAAGCGTTGCTAAATAAAAGAGGCGCAGCAGTATCTGTTTTAAAAATTGATTACCATAACAAAGAGTTTACCTATAGCAGTGTAGGAAATGTTAAATTTTACTTTTTAAAGCAGGATGGGACCACGATTTATCCTTTACCTGTATACGGTTATCTTTCAGGTAAAAATCAGTTGTTTATCACCCAAACCTATAGGTATGAGGTTCCATCGCGCTTTTTCATCCATACAGATGGTTTAAACGAGCTGGCAAGGAAAAGATATGTAAAAATGAACATCCCGCTAAAGTTTATATACCGGAATTTAACTGAGATCGTAGACAATCGGGACGATACTACTTTTCTGATCGGAAGTCTGCATTAATATATTTTCAAACATTGCCAAGGCTGTCATAGGGTCTTGGCTTTTTTAGCAATTACGGACCCAGTGTCCTATGAAATCAGATAATCCGTCTATTTTTGAGCGATTACCGGAATTACAGTCCGTAAAAAATATGCAGCATTACATAATGGGCTTCGCCGTTCTCTAAGAAGGGGCCCTTATCTGGAGTTAAAAAGTTAAACGAATGAAGGAAGAGTTTTTTGATACAATGTATATATTGATGGTAAATGGAGGTTTTGCAGGTTGAGTACAGCAAAAGAGCAGGGAACCGATCTATATACAATCATTGCAAAGGAATTAAATGTTCGTGTATCCCAAGTAAAAAGTGTAATGACACTTATTGAAGAGGGAAATACCGTTCCCTTTATTGCCCGTTATCGAAAAGAAGCTACCGGGTCACTTGACGAGGTCGCGATACGAGCTATTACGGAAAGGTGGACCTACTTAGATCATTTAACAAAGCGTAAAGAAGAAGTCATTCGACTAATCGAAGAGCAAAATAAATTAACACCTGAGTTAAAAGAAAGTATTCTAAAATCGGACAAGCTGCAGGAGGTAGAAGATTTATATCGTCCGTATAAACAAAAGAGAAGAACCAGGGCAACCGTGGCGAAGGAAAAAGGATTGGAACCACTTGCCAATTGGATGTTGTCGTTCCCTTCTTCTGGAGAGGTCGAGGAGGAAGCCACTCAATATCTTTCTGAAGAAAAGGAAATATACTCAGCAGAGGAAGCGATCCAGGGTGCCGGTGACATCATTGCTGAAATGATTTCAGATGAAGCCTCATTAAGAAAATGGATTCGTAATGAAACATTCCGTCATGGCATTATTGAAACAGCGGTCAAGGATCAAGAGAAGGACGAAAAAGGCGTATATGAGATGTACTATCAATACGAAGAACCTGTTTCAAAAATCGTTCCTCACCGAGTCCTGGCAATCAATCGCGGTGAAAAAGAAGACATTATTAGAGTAGGAATCAAACCTGATATTCAAAAAATTCTTGAATATATTCATAGTGCTTGGGTCAAAGATGAATCATCCGTTACAGCTCCATACATTAGAGCGGCAGCAGAGGATGGATATAAACGATTAATCCAGCCTTCGATCGAAAGAGAAATTAGAAATGAACTGACAGAAAAAGCGGAAGAAAGAGCGATCAATATTTTCTCTGAGAATTTGCGGAATTTGCTTTTGCAGCCTCCGCTAAAAGGAAGTGTCATGTTGGGGGTTGACCCGGCGTATCGAACCGGATGCAAATTGGCTGTCGTGGATGACACAGGAAAAGTCCTATACATAGGCGTTATTTATCCGCATCCGCCTGTTTCAAAAAGAAATGAAGCAATAGAAAAAGTTAAAAAGGCAATTCAGGAATTTAATATTCAAATTATTGCGATTGGGAACGGTACTGCATCAAGGGAAACAGAACAATTTATTGCTGAATTGCTAAAATCCCATTCTCTTTCTATTCCATATCTGATTGTAAACGAAGCTGGTGCGAGTGTTTATTCAGCATCTGACCTTGCCCGCGAGGAATTTCCTGATCTCCAAGTAGAGGAAAGATCTGCTGTATCGATAGCACGGCGTGTTCAGGATCCATTAGCAGAGCTGGTCAAAATTGATCCAAAATCAGTAGGAGTCGGACAATATCAGCATGATGTACAACAAAAGAAATTAAACGAAAAACTTACATTTGTAGTAGAAACAGTGGTAAACCAAGTTGGGGTCAATGTGAACACTGCATCGCCTTCACTTTTACAATATGTTTCAGGACTTTCTAAAGCAGTTGCACAAAATATTGTTAAGCAGCGCGAGAAAGAAGGGAAATTCAAATCTAGAGACGAACTAAAAACAATCCCGAGACTAGGGGCAAAAACATATGAACAATGTATCGGGTTTCTAAGAATTCCCGATGGAGTGAATCCGCTAGACAGAACGCCGATTCACCCAGAAACATATACGGAAGTAGGAATGCTCCTGCAAAAGCTGGGATTAAAAGAACAGCACATTGGGACTGATGAATTGAAGGATGCAGTCAAGTCCATCTCAATTGAGGAGACAGCAGAGCAATTAAAAATAGGTGCCATTACATTAAAGGATATTTGCGAGGCACTGATTCGTCCGGAGAGGGATCCGCGAGATGATTTGCCAAAACCTATATTAAAAACAGATGTACTAAAACTCGAAGATTTAGAAGCGGGTATGGAGCTGCAAGGCACGGTCCGGAATGTCGTAGACTTTGGAGCGTTTGTAGATATTGGTGTAAAACAAGATGGATTAGTCCATATTTCCAAATTGAGCCGCCAATTCGTAAAGCATCCGCTTGATGTTGTATCAGTCGGGGATATTGTTACCGTCTGGGTTGACTCAGTCGATCTAAAGAAGGGTCGAGTGGCTTTAACAATGCTGAAACCATAATGGAATGAAAAAGGACCGGATCGGATGAACTAAAAGCCCAATTGTAACTGGCAATTGGAGATGCAGTTTCCGAAACGGCCCTTTTTCATAATAAGTAAGAAGATAACGAGAGTATTGTTTGTTATGTGGTCAAAAATCAAAGTTGGCCTACGAATTGATATTAAGATGATTCTCCGTATTTTTTTTGATAAAAAAACCAGCATTGATTTAAGACTCTAATCTGATATCGGTTTTTTTCATAGAAAGCTCTCTTCATCTGTTTTTGGAACCAGGTTGGCATCGTTTTCTCCTCCCGATTCAAAGTAATAAGTAATAAATAGTATGCTATAATAAGTTGTCATGTTCCCAGAACTAATTCTTTCTTAGAAACTTTTATAGGTGATACCCGTGAAAAATCAAGAACTGCAACAGTTAGTTGAAGAAATATCAAATAGCTGCTTCGAAAAGCCTTTTTCCCACTCAGCAATTTTTAATAACCGACTTCGAACAACAGGCGGCAGATATTTGTTAAAGTCACATAATATTGAGATCAACCCTAAATATTACAAAGAATTTGGGATGGAAACATTAGTAGGGATAATCAAGCATGAGCTTTGCCACTATCATCTTCATATAGAAGGAAAGGGATATAAACACCGTGACTTAGATTTCAAACAGCTGATGAACAAAGTAGGCGCACCTCGATTTTGTCAGCCTTTACCCCCTAATCAGCAAAATCAAACGATTTTATTGTATCGCTGTGAAAAATGTGAAAAACAATATAGAAGAAAACGGAAAGTAGATACAAGAAAATACGTGTGTGGCAGATGCAGAGGAAAGCTTATTTATATGGGAAGAGAAGTATTTGTGAAGAAATAGTATCAGTTGACATCTAGGTTCATTTTTGGTATATTATATCTCTGTCTGATGAAAGAAATTCAGGCAAAAACCTGTACCTTTTGGTAGTTTATGGGCCATCTTGACAGTTAAATCAGACGTCTTTATAATGTAAAGAGTCGATTAGCAAGACATGATTTTTGCACTGAAATCACTAGGTATTCTGGGGTAGCGCAGTGGCAGAACAACTAGCGATATATCTTAAAATTCTTCGAGTTGTACCGATCGAGCCGCTACTTGAATAAGCTGACTTGAGATCGGGACATTCGGAACGCTAGACGACGAATCGTATGTATATTAATTATTCCGCAGTAGCTCAGTGGTAGAGCATTCGGCTGTTAACCGAACGGTCGTAGGTTCGAATCCTACCTGCGGAGCCATGCTACAATTCTTGGGGAAGTACTCAAGTGGCTGAAGAGGCGCCCCTGCTAAGGGTGTAGGTCGCGTAAGCGGCGCGAGGGTTCAAATCCCTCCTTCTCCGCCAGAAAAAAGCCAAATATGGCCCGTTGGTCAAGTGGTTAAGACACCGCCCTTTCACGGCGGTAACACGGGTTCGAATCCCGTACGGGTCACTTTTTATTTCATATTATTAGAGATTAAGATGATATACATTGGTCCGGTAGTTCAGTTGGTTAGAATGCCTGCCTGTCACGCAGGAGGTCGCGGGTTCGAGTCCCGTCCGGACCGCCATTTACAATTGGATTCAATGGGCTATAGCCAAGCGGTAAGGCAACGGACTTTGACTCCGTGATTCGCTGGTTCGAATCCAGCTAGCCCAGCCATTTTTATGTTTGCGGGTGTGGCGGAATTGGCAGACGCGCTAGACTTAGGATCTAGTGTCTTTATGACGTGGGGGTTCAAGTCCCTTCACCCGCACCATTAATTTCCACTTGATTGGACTAGGTAATCTGTGATATGATTATCTTTGTCGCTTCAATAGAATATTGCGGTCGTGGCGGAATGGCAGACGCGCTAGGTTGAGGGCCTAGTGGGGGTTAACCCCGTGGAGGTTCAAGTCCTCTCGGCCGCACCAAATGCGCCCGTAGCTCAATTGGATAGAGCGTCTGACTACGGATCAGAAGGTTATGGGTTCGACTCCTGTCGGGCGCGCCATTATAAATTTTTTTCTATTATCGGGGAGTAGCTCAGCTTGGTAGAGCACTTGGTTTGGGACCAAGGGGTCGCAGGTTCGAATCCTGTCTTCCCGATTTTGATCTCACATTTTAGATTAAACTTCATATTAATATATAATGCGGGTGTAGTTTAATGGTAAAACCACAGCCTTCCAAGCTGTTGTCGTGGGTTCGATTCCCATCACCCGCTCCAATTTTTTGTCTTGAAAAAATACTCTTGACACGCATTAAATCGTGTGATAAGATTATTATCTTGCTCCTGCGTCAGAGCTAATCGAAGAAGTGTTCTTCAGCTCGTCGCATGGAAATAAGAGTAACTCATTGTTCCTTGAAAACTGAACAAAGAAAAGCGTCAACGTTAATTCTATTTTTTTAAGAGCTATATCAAACACTTTTATGGAGAG